>CAZCRV010000083.1:0-8951 GCA_964501175.1 uncultured Clostridium sp. | reverse complement strand
CAGCGTGAGAGGCTAGCGTCTTGACCGCTTGACCAACGGGCCGTCGTTTGCGACTCGTTTATTATAGCACATCCTTTTTAAAAATGCAACCCCTTTTTGAAAAAAAGTTTAAATATTTTTTCAGTTTTTTATTCTTCTCATTTTTGAGGGCGATCCCACGCGAAAAAGTGCTGCTTTTTTCAATTGACACACCCTTTTTCATATGATATAATAACGATATTAAGCTGCCATGGGCGGTATGGAGGTTAGCATTATGGATCTGCGCAACAAAAGAGTTTTATTTTTGGGTTCGTCCGTCACCTACGGCTACCGCGACAGCGGCATTTCGTTTGCCGATTACATGGTCAAGCATTGCGGTCTTGTCATGGTCAAGGAGGCTGTGTGCGGCACGACGCTTGCAGATATTGCGGAAAATTCGTACGTTTCAAGACTGAAGCGCCTGGATCCTGGGCAGAATTTTGATCTGGCCATTTGTCAGCTCTCCACCAACGACGCTGCCCTTTCCCTTCCCCGGGAGCAGACTGAAAAAGCCATCCGGGATATTATTGCCTACGTTCGTCACACCTTTGACTGCCCCGTCATGTTCTACACGGGCACGTATTTTGAGAGTGAAAACTATGCAAACCTGGTTGCGCTGCTTCTTTCCTTGCAAAAAGAGCTTGATTATTACGTGCTTGATCTGTGGAATGACCCCGATATGCGCGCGATTCCTCCCAAGGACTATGCCCTTTACATGGCAGATCCCATTCATCCCAATCTGCTTGGCTACGAGCAATGGTGGCTCCCAAAATTTATCGACTTTTGCCAAAATATTTGACTAAACGCTGCTCCGATATCCGGGGCAGCGTTTTTTATAAAAATCTTTCCGCGCCCTTGCATTTTCAAAAGAATTCCTATATAATGAAATCAGTAAAATTTTATACTGATATTCAAGGAGGCACACATGATCTACGACAAGAACAGACAGACCCCCGAGCTTGACCGTGAGCTTTTCAAGAATCCAACAGCAGAATATCGCGGCACGCCCTTCTGGGCCTGGAACTGCGATTTGCAGAAGGACGAGCTTTTGCGTCAGATCGACGTTTTTAAGCAAATGGGTCTTGGCGGTTTCCACATGCATTGCCGCGACGGTATGTCCACCACCTATCTCTCGGACGATTTTATGGGCCTGGTCAAGGCCTGCACCGATCACGCAGAGGAAAACGAAATGCTTGCCTGGCTGTACGACGAGGACAAGTGGCCCTCCGGCTTTGGCGGCGGCTACGTGACCAAGGATTCCGCCTTCCGCCAGAGATTTCTCGCCTTTACCAGCAATCCCGGCTATATAACGTGTGATAGCTCGGTTCTCATCGCCAAATTCGACGTAGTACTTGGCGAGGACAAGTGTCTGAAGTCCTACCGCAAGGTACAGGACGGTGACGAGATCGAGGGCACGCTTTGGACGGTATGGCGCGAGATTGCGGGCAATTCCCCCTGGTACAACAACCAATCCTACGTGGACACGCTCAACAAGGCGGCCATTGAAAAATTCATCGAGGTCACGCACGAGCGTTATTTCGAGACCGTGGGCGATCGCTTTGGCAGCACCGTGCCCGCCATCTTTACCGACGAGCCGCAGTTTATGCGCAAGGGCACGTTGGCATTTGCCGACAGCAAGCAGGACGTGCATCTGCCCTGGACCGACGACTTGGAGGACACCTTCGTGGCCACTTACGGGGATTCCTTGGTGGATCATTTGCCCGAGCTTTTGTGGGATCTGCCGAACGGCGAGATCTCGCTGACCCGTTACCACTACCACGACCACGTTTCCGAGCGCTTTGCAAAGGCGTTTGCCGACACCTGCGGAGATTGGTGCGACGCGCACAACATTGCGCTGACAGGCCACATGATGGAGGAGCCGACCCTGCACTCCCAGACCGCTGCAATTGGCGACTGCATGCGCTCTTACCGCGCGTTCGGCATTCCCGGCATCGACATGCTGTGCGCAAGCTTTGAATTCACCACCGCAAAGCAATGCCAGTCCTCGGTGCACCAATACGGTCGCCCGGGCATGATGAGCGAGCTTTACGGCGTGACCGGCTGGGATTTCGACTTCCGCGGCCACAAGCTGCATGGCGACTGGCAGGCAGCCCTGGGCGTCACCGTGCGCGTTCAGCACCTTTCCTGGGTCTCCATGAAGGGCACGGCCAAGCGCGATTATCCCGCATCCATTTCTTATCAATCCCCCTGGTATGGCGAATACAGCTACGTGGAGGATCACTTCGGCCGCGTCAATACCGCGCTGACCCGCGGTACGCCCTTGGTCAAGGTGGGCGTTGTGCACCCCGTGGAGAGCTACTGGCTGCATTGGGGTCCCAACGAGCAGACGCAGCTGGTGCGCGACAAGCTGGACGGCAACTTCCAGAACGTGACGAGCTGGCTTTTGCGCGGTAATATTGACTTTGACTACATTTGCGAATCCACGCTGCCCGATCTTTGCCCCGTAGGCACAAATCCCCTGCAGGTAGGCAAGATGGCTTACGACGTGGTCATCGTGCCCGAGTGCGAGACGCTGCGCGCGACCACGCTTGCACGCCTGGAAGCCTTCCGTGCAGCAGGCGGCAAGCTGGTATTCATGGGTGACGCCCCCAAGTACGAGGACGCAAAGCCCTCTGCACGTGGCAAGGAATTGTTTGATCAGTCGGTGCAGATTGCCTTCTCCCGCGGCGCGCTGCTAAAGGAGCTTTACGACGACCGCACGGTCGAGATCCGAAATTTCAACGGTGCATACTCGGACAACCTGATCCACCAGATCAGACGCGATACGAATGGCGTATGGCTGTTTATCTCGCATTGTACCGAGCCCTACAACAAGGACGTTGCCCGCGCTCAGGGCATCCACATCTATGTCAAGGGCAAATATAAGGCGCAGCTCTGGGATACGATCACGGGTGAGATCAAGCCCGTTCGCTACAGCAACCGCACGGGCGGCAAAACGCACGTCATCATGACGCTGCACGACTATGATTCTGCCCTTCTCTACCTTGAGGACACCGACGAGGATAGCGGCTACGAGCCCGCGCCCGAGGCCGCTCCCACGCCGATCGGCATCGTTCGCATGAACGTAGGCTACGGCGCATGGGCCGAGCAAGGTGCTGCCACCGATCCCGTGGCTTGCGTACCCGCTACCGTTCCCTTTACGCTGAGCGAGCCCAACGTGCTGCTCTTGGATACCGCAAGATACGCGCTTGACGGTGAGCAGCTTGCAGGCCCCGAGGAAATTTTGCGCATCGACGCTTCCATGCGTCGCAGACTCGGATTCCCCGCAGGCAAGGCACAGCCCTGGGTGATTGAAAACAAGCCCGCAGAGCACACCGTAACGCTGGAATACACCGTTCACAGTGAGATTGACTACGAGCAACCCTATCTTGCGCTGGAGGAGGCCGATCTTGCTAAGATCGAATGGAACGGCCGTCCCGTTTGTGCCAAGCCCGACGGCTATTACGTTGACCTCTCGATCAAGAAGGTGGCGCTGCCGCCTCTTTGCAAGGGCGAGAACACCTTGCGCGTGACCATTCCCTTTGCAGAACGCTCCAATTGCGAGGCGATGTACCTGCTTGGCGCGTTCGGCGTCAAGGTTGCGGGCAGACAGCTGACCGTGACGGCACTCCCCGAAACGCTCGGATTCTCGGATCTGACCTATCAAGGCCTGCCCTTCTACGGCGGTGCGGTATCTTATCATATTCCCGTATCCTGCGAGCAGGATTGGGAGGCTGTGATCCGCGTGCCGCACTACACCGCAGCCGTCAATACGGTAGAGGTGGACGGAGAGAAGCGTGCCGTGATCGCTTACCCGCCCTACGCAGCAGATCTTGGCAAGCTGTCTGCCGGCAAGCACACCATCAGCGTCACTACCTACGTCACGCGCCGAAACTGTTTTGGCGACGTGCACAACGCCGACGAAAAATTCAGCTGGCAAGGTCCCTCCGCTTGGGTTACCCGCGGCAGCGAGTGGACCTACGAATATCGCCTACGTCGCACCGGCGTGCTCTCCACCCCCGAGATTCTGAAAAAATAATCACGCAACGCCAATGGGCGGCAAATCTTAATTTTTATGAAGATTTGCCGCCCTCTCTTGACCCGACTGCACGCGAAAAGTATAATAGAGGCAGAAATTTTTGCGAGGTCAGATTATGCAAGACTTACTATATACCCTACAAAACTTCTTTACGCACAAGGACTTTTTGGTGCGCGACAACTTGGTCGGCATGCTGTTCTCTCCCTTACATCTTTGCCTTTCCGCCCTTTTGCTGACAGTCATCATCTTTCTTGCCGTCAAATTGCGTAAATGCGATCACAAAACCGTGCGCAACATCATGGCGGTGCTGTGGGCAACCATGACAGTCTGGGAGATCGTCAAGATCACCTGGGAGACGGTGGGTGGCAATGCGGTAAGCTTTGAATGGGGCGGCATCCTGCCGCTTTACCCCTGCAGCATTTTCATATACGCCATGCCCTTTGCACTCTGGGGCAACGAATACATAAAAAAAGCGGGCTGCGGCTATCTTTGCACGCTGGGACTTTTGGGTGCGGCCATCAATTTCTTCTATCCCGCCAACGTGCTCTCCAACTACTCCTGCCTGTCTTTTGCGGGCGCGCACACCATGCTCTTCCACGGCGTCATGCTGTTCTGCTGCATACTCATGCAGACCTCGGGCTATCACCGCTACACGCACATGAACAAGCCCTGGGAGATGCTGCTCCCCGCCATTCCGACCATGATCGTGTCCATCCCGGCAAACTTAGTCAACTACTCCCCCATAGGCTCTGATTACATGTTCTTCAAGTGCAATTCCTTCTTCCTGCCCGCCCTGTTCGGTTGGCTTGAGGACTGGCAGTCCACCGTGATTCTGTACGTGCTTTACCTGCTCTTGCCCGTGGTATTCTATCTGCCCGGCATGCTGTATAAGAAAAAGCACGCCCAAAAAGTATAAATACCTGCAGCGACCGTGTGCGGTCGCTGCTTCTTTTTGCATTTTGCTAAAAATGCTCCCGCTTTTTCATACAGAACGCCAAAAAAGTTTGCGACTCTTGACTATCTCTCACATTTTATGGTAAAATAAATTAATTCCAATATATTTGTGAGGTGCAGATATGAAAAAGAAACTTCTGTCCGCTCTGGCACTTCTGCTGCTTGTCTCCATGCTTGCAGGCACGCTTGCCGCATGCAAGGATAAGCCCCAAGACGATCCCGAGCAAACCACCGACGACCAAGGAACGACTACCCCGCCCGAAGAGGAGATCGTGCATGAATCGCTACTGAGCGGTGACTACGCCTCTTTGGTGGAAAACGCATACTGGCTTTCCAACGGCGTCAACGCTTACTTCGCCAACCCAACCCGTAATGCGTATACAGTTGAGAATCAGAAAATGAAGCTCAACTACAGCTTTGACCCCGAAAAGCCGCAGCTGGTCACCTCGCTGACCACACCCGGTGGCAATCCCTACATCACCGACACCATGGACGTTTACGTCAAGATGGACGACGGCAAAACCTACTACGCGTCCGAAAGCTCTGCTGCAGGCACTGCCAACATCTACCGCTTTGGCTATTACTACTATGACGTTCACTTAGCCGACCAGAACTTTACCAACAAGGTAGAGTACACGGGAGACAAATCGCTGAACATCGAGGCCCTGCGCCAATGCCGTGATACCACCGAGCCGGTGGTGACCGACGGCGTACTGACCACCACCATTACAAGCTCGGTTGACCCTTACATTTACGGCAACGTCAAGTTCCGTACCAATGAAGTCAACAATCTGCAGCTGACCATGCGCACCACAAACGTCGCCGAGATTCAGCTCTATATCAAGATCGGCTCGGACGACTTTTCGAATGCTCGTTGGGTCGTACTCCCCGTCATCAACGACGGCGACTGGCACACCTACAACTTCGCACTCAACGATCTGACTATTGAGGACTACTCCGGCATTGTCAACGCCATTCGTCTTGATTTTATTGGCTCACCCGGTGACACGGTTGAGATCAAGGATCTCAAGGTAAATAAACTTGTGACTGACGACGCGCCCCCTCTGTTCCTTGACAGAACTCTGCACGTGTATTCCGATAAAATGAATCACGTGGTCCGCATCTGCGCAATGCAGGATACCGCCGGTATTGCCGAAATTGGCCAAATCACCGAGCTCTCAGCCGACACGGTGGACGCGCTGATTGTCAAGGATGCAAACGGTGAGCATACCTCTCTTGACGGTGTGGACTGGGCGACTGCCGAGTACGTTGCATTTGACGTCAAGAATACCGGTATCTTTGGCTACATTCTGCTCAAGGATGCCTCCAGCGGCAGCATGAAGGTTACGCTCGAGGACGGTAAATACCGCATCGTGCAGTATACCACTCCCAAGGACGGCACCATCCTCGCGCCACAAGGCAGCACCGAGAACGATTTCTACATGGGTCAGCGCATCTACACCGATCTGACTCATGATTTTGAAGCATTCCGCAAGGCAGCCTATGAGGAACGGAATCCCCTCTCTCCCGAGAATATCAAGGTAGACACCGAAAAAGCTCCTATGGCGACGTACGCAGGCTATGACGCTATCCGCGGTGCTTACAAGTTTACCATGGAGCCCGAGTCCAGCTTCAACGTGCCCTACTATGAGGTTTGGAACAAGCACTACAATCTGGTATTTGACATTACGGGTGACGACCGTGACCGCAATATTTACGTCATGACCTACGCGCACGGCACTTGCCTTGAAAACGGCGTGCTGCTGGGCGAGGGCGACATGCTGCTGCCCGTTCCGCTCGAGGTTTGTAAGAACTTCGCGCACGAGCACGAGGAGCCGTTGTTTGACAACGGTGACGACCGCTACAGTGAGACATACTTCCCCATGACCATCAAATCCGGGGAGACCGACCATTACTCGGTGCTCAACCTGTATCAGAATTGGGGCAACTTCCCGCTCAAGCAGATTTCCTCGATCCAGTTCTTCGCCCCCTATTATCACCTTTCTACAGGCGTTTCCGAATCCAACTGTATAGCACCCTATTACGTATACAGCAAGGATCTGCAAACCCTGCCCGACCACCGCGCAATGTCTGCTCCCCTTTGGAGTGAGATGGAAAATCCCATCAGCGGCAAGCAGCCGCAGCATACCAGCGGAGGTTATCACTATTTTCTGCAGTACACCGACGCAGAGGGCAACCACTATGCAACCGATAATACAAAGAACGTCATCAATTCCTACGGCCCGACCTATGCGGACATTGACATGAGCTATATTACGGATGACGGCAAGATCAAGGTGACCTACAACCACATGGAAATGCCGCAGACCGATGAAAACCGCACCTACTATCAGATGACCTACGAGGTACTTGAGGACGTTTCCTTTGAAAGCTTCAAGCGCGACTTCTCCTTCTACTCGGTCCGAGGCTTGCTCGGCGACTACGGAAAAATGGGCTATCTCAATTCCGACAATCAGCCCGCCTACACGGACCTGGGGACCGACTCCGATGCCGTTTACTACACGCTGGGCAATCAGTACCCCTACTTTGATATGTTCAAGATCATCACCGGTGTCACGGACGACTACGTCAACGTTTCCTTCTTGATCAAGGACTCTGAGTTTGTCATTGGAGGTCAGGAAACAAACGTGCCCTTCGTGATCAAAAAAGAACTCTACAAAGCTTACCTGACGCTGGATCTGGAGCAAGTCACCTTAAAGAAGGGCGACAAGTTCACCATCAATGCGATCATCATGCCCTGGGGCTCTCAGCTGTCCGACTACTCGACTGCTACCCCCGACAAAAACGTGCTTGACGTGCGCCAAAACTCTCTGATCGATTCCGTCAAGCTTGACGTGAGCGTGGGCGAGGATATCAGCAGCGCCTTCCTGCCCATGATCAAGGCCGCGGACAACAAGGCGGAATTTACCATCAGCGGCGGTGAGAACAACATCGCCCTGCGCGTATTCGGCTTTGATACTTTGACCGTTCCCAAGATCTACGAAAAGGTCGATGGCGAATGGGTAGAGTACAAGGTCAATTCGCTCGGTTCTCCCGATAACAAGGGCTTCCAGCATTATTACGACGGCTACATGGTGCACTACGATGGCGACGGCACCTTCTCTTACTCCTTCGTGGTAGCAATGGCCGACAAGGCTCGTACCTTCAAGGTAGAGCTTGACAACGATTTCAAGGGCTGGCCCGAGGATCCCGATCCCCAAGCCTCTCTGCCCCCCGCTCCCGAAGCACCCTTGACCATTTATTATAATCCCGCACAGCTTAAGGATGCCTCGGTCGCAAGCAGCGGCTTTGGTGAGATTACGCTGGCAGACGACGGCTCTTACCTGCGTCTGCACGGCAACAATTCCGCTCCCGAAGCGTACTTCACGCTGTTCTCGGGTGGCGGCAAGGGCGTGACCGGTCAGTACGTGGCCATCCGCTACCGCACGGTTGCCGCAGCAGAGGCACAGTTTGGCAACATTGAGTTTTTCTCCGGCACCAAGGGCAGTGCCCCCAGTGGCAACAAGGACTTTGCCTACACGCCCGGTCTGATCGAGGACGGCGAATGGCACGTGATGGTCTTTGACCTGGCAGCCTGCCTGCCCGAGGCCTTCCTGCCTGCCGAGGACGGCTCTTACAGCGCAAACTACCTGCGTCTGGACGCATTTGGCAAGGTCATGAGCACCGATGCTTATATGGACATTGCCTGGATCGGCATGGATGCGTCTTTGGACGAGATCCTCGCAGAATGTCAAGATCTTAGCGAGATCCAACTGGTCACGGGCTATGCTCGGATTGAGCTTGTGCCGACCAAGTAAAGTAAAAAAGCACATAAAGATAAGCACCTGCTTGCAAAAGCAGGTGCTTTGTTTGTCCGGTGATGGAATGCGACCATCGGTCGTCCTATTATCCCGTAGGGGCGAACTGTGTTCGCCCGCGG
>CAZCRV010000082.1:0-9058 GCA_964501175.1 uncultured Clostridium sp. | reverse complement strand
TGGCTTTTGGATGCTGAATTTCGCAGAAATTCAGCAGCTGGTGGCGTCACTTACACTCGAAAGCATAACAACATTCACACGCCACAATCCTTTTCTGAAAAAAGGTCGATCAAAAACTTTCAGCCTGTGGGGGTGATCCGTGTGGGTGGCGCGACGCAAAAACTTTCATTCTGACAATGCGCGTCCGTGTGGGAAAGTCGAGAAAATATTGATGGTTTTCATTGACTTTATCTTTCCTTTGTAGTATAATTAACTTGGATGTTTGTATACACTTTGGAGGACATAGAAGTGCTTGAGAAATTGAACCTGAATCTGAGTCGCGATATCGGTATCGACCTGGGTACTTGTACCGTGCTGGTCCACGTCGACGGCAAGGGCATCGTGCTAAACGAGCCCAGCGTTGTCGCTATGGATACCACCACCGACAAGGTCGTTAAGGTTGGCAAGGAGGCCCTTGCCATGATCGGCAGAACGCCCGACCATATCACCACTATGCGACCTCTCAAAAACGGTGTGATCAGTCAGTACGACGTCACGCTGCATATGCTCCAGTACTTTATTCGCCGCGCTTGCGGCAATACCGTGTTCCGCCCCCGCGTCATGATCGGTGTGCCTACCGGTATTACCGAGGTCGAGGAGCGTGCCGTGCTGGACGCTGCTGCTGAGGCGGGTGCGCGCAAGACCTTTTTGATCGAGGAGCCCAAGGCGGCTCTGATGGGCGCGGGCGTGGATATCAATTCTCCCATTGGCAACATGATCATCGACGTTGGCGGCGGCACGACAGATATTGCCGTAGTAGCTATGGGCGGTATCGTAGTCTCCGAGTCGGTCAAGATCGCGGGCGACAAATTCGACCTTGCCATCATGCAGTACGTGCGCCGTCAGTATAATCTGCTGATCGGAGAACGCACCGCAGAAGCCATCAAAATTCAGATCGGTGCGGTCTACGACCATGGCGAAGCCAAGACCATTCAGGTCAAGGGTCGCGATCTGGGTACGGGCATGCCTCGCGTCATTACGCTTTCCTCCAAGGAAATGATGGAGGCGATGATCGAGCCCGTGACCGCCATTTTGGATTCGGTTTGTGCCATCATTGAGCGCACGCCCCCGGATCTGCTGGGTGACATTCTCAAAAACGGCATTTATATGGCGGGCGGCGGCAGCTTGCTTTACGGCCTTGACAAGCTGATCACGCGTGTGACCGGCATTAAGACCACGGTTGCCAAGAATCCCATCTCCTGCGTTGCCATGGGCACGGGCAAGTACCTTTCAAGCATCAGCCAGTTCCGTGACGTGGCGGGGGGACTTACGCGCGACGCCGACACCAAGCCGAACAATAAAAAGCAATAAGAAGCAATAAGAGGTTTACTATGGAATATATCGTCAAGGGCTACCAGCCCGCCAAGCTTTTTGAATACTTTGAGGACATTTGCGCCATTCCGCACGGCTCGGGCAACGAGGCGGCCATTGCGGATTATCTGGTTGCATTTGCCATGTCGCGTGGCCTTGAGCATCATCGCGACAGCGTCAACAACGTCTTTATCAAAGCGCCTGCCACCGAGGGCCTTGAGGATCGCTCTGCTATTCTGCTGCAGGGTCATACCGATATGGTGTGCGAGAAAAACAACGACACCGTGCACGATTTTCTGCGCGACGGGCTTAAGCTGTTCGTCGAGGACGGCTGGCTGGGCGCAAAGGGAACCACGCTTGGAGGCGACGACGGCGTTGCCGTTGCCATGATGCTGGCGATCCTGGACGGTCAGATGCCGCACCCCGCCGTGGAATGCCTGTTTACGGTGGAGGAAGAGGTAGGCCTTCTCGGCGCAGAGAGCTTTGATTATTCGCTTGTCAGCGCGACTCGCATGATCAATATGGACAGCGAGGACGAATCCTACGTCACCGCAGGTTGCGCAGGCGGCTTGCGCACCGATCTGACCGTTCCCGTGACCTATGAGGATGCCAAGGGTATGGCTGTTGAGATCAGATTGGGCGGACTTGCAGGCGGGCATTCGGGTGGCGACGTACACCTCGGCAGAGCCAACGCCAACAAGATGATGGGCAGAATGCTGCTCGCGCTTTCCAAGGAGTTTGAATTCGGTCTTTGCGCGATTGAGGGCGGCAGCAAGGATAACGCCATCCCTCGCGAGTGCACGGCCGTGGTTTGCGGCAAGGGGCTTATGACCATGCCCGCCAAGGTTGCAAAGCTGACAAATGAGATCAAGGCCGAGCTCTGTGCCGCTGATTCGGGATTTTTCATGCAGTGCCGCACGCTCGAAGCACCCAAGACTTGTATGGACAAGGACAGCACCGCGCGTGTCATTTGTGCTATGGGCACGGTGGCAAACGGCGTGCTTGCCATGAGCAACAATATCGAGGGTCTTGTGGAATATTCCCGTAATTTGGGCATCGTTCGCACCGAGCAGGGCAGCGTGCATCTCACGCTTTCCTCACGCTCGGCAATCGAGAGCCAGTTGGACGCTTCGATCGACGATCTGGACGCGCTTGCTACGCTTTGCGGTGGCAGCACGCGTCATCACTCCCGCTATCCCGGCTGGAGCTACGCGGTAGAATCCCCCATGCGTGACCAATACCTGGCGGCCTATACCGAGCTGTTTGGCAAGACCCCCGAGGTCAGCGTCATTCACGCGGGCCTTGAGTGTGGCATCATCCGCTCCAAGCTGCCCGAAATGGATATGATCTCGGTCGGCCCCAATATGCGTGGCATCCACTCTCCCGACGAACGACTTGATCTTGCCTCCTGCGAGCGCTTCTGGCAGGTC
The DNA here is from genome assembly GCA_964501175.1 of uncultured Clostridium sp. Classification (GTDB taxonomy): domain Bacteria; phylum Bacillota; class Clostridia; order Oscillospirales; family CAG-272; genus SVQP01. The sequence continues at coordinate 6,278 of CAZCRV010000082.1, read as the reverse complement.
ATTGCACACATTATGGCACAGTAATAAGAGGAGATTTCTTATGAGCAAGCTTAAGATCGGTGTGTTTGGCGGTGCGCGAGGCAACGTCATGATCCAGGTGCTTCTGCATCATCCCGAGGCAACCTTGGTGGCGGTGTGCGATAAGTACGAGCCGCTGTTGGAGCAGGTCAGAAAGACTGCTGCTTCCGTCGGTGCTGACGTGGCGTGCTACACGAGCTTTGACGAGTTTATCAAGCATGATATGGACGCTGTGGTGTTGGCAAACTACGCGACGCAGCACGCGCCCTATGCCATTCGCTGTATGAATGCTGGTATGCATGTGCTTTCCGAGGTGCTGCCGTGCGAGAGCATGGCGCAGGCGGTGGAGCTGATCGAAACGGTGGAGAAAACCGGTAAGGTCTACGCGTATGCTGAGAACTATTGCTACATGGACACCACATTTGAGATGTGGCGTCGCTATAAAAACGGTGACATCGGCGAGATCCACTATGCCGATTGTAACTACATCCACGACTGCTCGGCATGCTGGGCCAGCATTACCTACGGAGAGAGGGATCATTGGAGAAATCAGCTGTATCCCACCTTCTACTGCACGCATTCGTTAGGCCCTATCATGACGATCACGGGTCGCAGACCTGTGCGTGTGGTCGGTTTTGAAAACCCACCCATCGAGCAGTTTTACGAGCTTGGACACGCAGGCGGACATGCGGGCGGCATTGAGATGGTGGTGTTGGATAACGGTGCCAACGTGCGCTCGATCCACGGTCCCTTGAAGCGCGAGCCCGCTTTTACCAGATATGAGGTGTACGGTGCCAAGGGCGCGCTGCAGACCACCGAAAACGGTCAGGTGCGCTGCTATATTGAAGGCGAGCAAATGGGTGCGGGAAATGCCGAGCAGTATTCACCGCAAAAGTTTGTGGCGGTTGACGAGGCCGATGCGGGCCCGCAGAGCCATGGCGGCAGCGATTTCTATCCCACACATTGCTTTATTCAGAAGATCTTGGGCAAGCCGGATGGTGAGTGGTGCATTGATGTGTATCAGGCAGTTGATATGGGCATCTGCGGTATTCTGGCATACCGTTCCATTCTGAACGGCAACGCACCCATAGACGTGCCCAATCTGCGCAACCCCGAGGAGCGTGATGCTTACAGAAATGACCACGCCTGCACAAGTCCGGATGAGGCGGGGGATCAGCTGTTGCCCATTTCGTCCTATCCGTTGCGCCATTTGCCCGATGAGGTATTTGAGCGTATGCGCGCCAGATTTTTGGGTCAGTAAATCAGATCAAAACGCAGCGGCAAGCAGTACAGCTTGCCGCTGTTTGGCATTTTGCACAAAAAGCTTGAGTGACTTGGAAATCCTCTTGACATATTGGAAAATGTAGTGTAAAATGGAAGGTACAAGACGGGCGAGGTGCGCCCGAATTGGAATATTTCGGAGGTATATTGATATGAAAAAGATGCTTAGCCTGCTGCTGGCACTCTTGATGCTTGCATCCTTACTGGTTGCGTGCGCGGAGACGGATGATCCCGAGGGTGAAACCCATGGTACGAAATCCGAGGTGGAAACAGGCGATCCCTACTACACGGATGACGTACCGGAATTGGATTTCGGCGGTGAGACCGTGACCATTCTGTCCAGAGACAAATTTGGTGTAAACGATGAATTCTATGCGGAATCCAACACCGACACGCAGAGCGACGTGGTTGCACACGCCGTGTATACCAGAAATATTACGATTGAGGACAGATTGGGCGTTACGCTTAAAATGCTGATGGACGATACCGATCCTACCGCTAAGCACAGCACGGCGGTCAAGAGCGGTTCTTCGGATTATGATATCGTGGCTGACTCCACTTATGTCATTATTCAGGCCGTGCTTAAGGGTGAGTTCCTCAACCTGCGCGACATTCAGTACGTGGATCTTGACAAGTATTACTGGACGCAGGGCTATAACGACATCGTTTCGTTTGGTGAAAACAACAAGCAGTACTTAGCATCCGGTGCGCTTGCGCTTTCCATGTTCCGTTACATGTTCGTAACCGTTTATAACAGAGAAGTGTTCAACGACCTGGGTGAGACTGACCTTTACGAGGTGGTCAACAACGGCGAGTGGACCTTGGATTATCAGAATCAGATCATTGCAGACAGATACCAGGATACCGGTACAACCGTCAACAAGAAGGATGACCGCGATATGTACGGTCTGATCACGGGTGACACGGTCAGCGTTGACCCCTACTGCGTAGCCGCTGATATTCAGCTGGTCAGCAAGAACGAGGACGGCGAATGGTACTACAACACCGAGCAGTTCGCAAGAACGGTTGATCTTTGCGAAAAGGTGCAGGCGCTTTATAACAATGCGTCTACCTATGTATTCAAGGGCTCGACCTTCGATGATACGGGTAAGACCGACATCGTAGAAGCATTTGCATCAAGCAAGAGCATGATGGCAACCGTGCAGGTGTTTGCTCTGGAGACCAACGTTGGCGACCTGGCAGAATTTGACTACGGTATTGCTCCCATGCCCAAATTTGACGAGAATCAGGAAAATTACGCAACCTACGTCCAGGACCAGGTAACCGGTATCGGCGTTTCCAGCTCGATCTCGGACGAGGATACCATGGCTATGATGGGTGCAGTGCTTGAGTGCATGGCCTCCGAAAGCTATGCAACCGTTGTGGATGCATACTATTCCACCGCACTTTCCTACCAGTATCTGCAGAATCCCGAGTCCAAGGAAATGCTGGATCTGATCTACAATTCCTTGACCTTTGACTTTGTTGGCGCATGCTCCAACATCATTCAGAACAACGGCGGCCAGTCCATCCGTGACCAGCTCCGTCCTCTGCTCTCAAGTAAGTCCAACAAACTCGGCTCCACGCTGACCAAGTGGCAGAAGGGTACCGATAAGGCGCTTGGCAAGATCAACGAGTACCTGGCAGACTTGGAATACTGATCCCAAACAGAATAAAGCAAGGGCTGAGTCAATTGACTCAGCCCTTAAATTTTTACTGATTTCTGCCGCTTGCCTCGGTCAGCTTGCGGATGTGGTTTTTGACGGATGCCTTGTCGTAATTCTTGGCAAGTCTCCATTTCCAGTTGTCGCCTAAGGTACCGGGGGTATTGATACGCGCTACGTCGTCAAGTCCCAGGTAATCCTGCATGGGAATGATGCAGTAGTCGGCACAGCTGTCCATGGCAAAGCGTACCAGGCGGTCCAGGTCCTTTGCGCCCTTGTAGACAGGTGCGTTGCGCTCAAAGCGTACGCGCTGGTCGTAGTTGCGGTCATTCAGCCAGCCAAGCGTGGTGCGGTTGTCGTGCGTGCCGGTGTAAACCACGCAGTTTTCGGTGTAATTCTTGGGCAGGTATTCGCTGTCCTCGCCGTCAAATGCAAACTGCAGTACCTTCATTCCGGGGTAGCCAACCTTTTTCAGCATGGTGTAAACCTTGGTGTCCAAGTCGCCCAGGTCCTCTGCGATCAGCGGCATCTTGCCGCCAAATCTCTTTTCCAGCTCGGCAAACATGCCGGCGCCCGGGCCGTTTTTCCACTTGCCGTTGATGGCGGTTTCCTCGCCCGCGGGGATGGACCAGTAATTACAGAAGCCGCGGAAGTGGTCGATGCGCACGATGTCAAAGAGCGAGAACGCCACGCGCAGACGCTCGTACCACCAGTTAAAGTTGTCTTCCTTCATGGCCTTCCAGTCGTAAAGGGGATTGCCCCACAGCTGACCGGTAGCAGAGAAGTAGTCCGGGGGAACGCCCGCAACCGTTTTGGTCATGCCCTTGGCGTTGAGGCAGAACATGGTGGGGTTTGCCCAGACGTCTGCGCTGTCATCAGCCACGTAGATGGGCATGTCACCCACAAGTGCAATGCCCTGTGACTTTGCGTATGCGTGCATGCGCTCCCACTGGGTAAAAAACTCGTACTGCAAGAACTTCCAGAAGTTGCACTCGTTCTGATCGATTTTCTTGTCCGCAGGCAGCGTGTCCTTGCGGCGATCGGCCAGCGCCCAGGTGCTGCGTCCCCGGAAATCATACGTGCCCTTGATGGTCATAAAGGTCGCGTAATCGTCCAGCCAGAAGGCGTTCTTTTGGCAGAATTCGTCGTAATCGGGGTAATTCTTGGGATCAAAGCGAGCAAACGCGCGGTGCAAGAGAGGATAGCGCGCGTAGTAAACGTGAGCGTAGTCCACGTACTCGGTGGTGGGCGGCTGATCCTTGACGTCCTTTTTGGTCAAGAGGCCTTCCTCAATCAGCGTGTCAAGATCGATAAAATAGGGGTTGCCCGCAAAAGCAGAGGGCGACTGGTAAGGGGAGTCACCGTAGCTTGTCTGATGAATGGGGAGCAGCTGCCAGATGACCTGGTTGCTCTCCTTGAGAAAATCAATAAATCTGTATGCTTCCTTGCCCATCGTGCCGATGCCGTAGGGCGAGGGGAGCGAGGAAAGCGGGAGAAGAATACCGGCTTTTTTCATACAAACCTCCATTGGATTATTCTAATGTATTGTAGCATATATCAAGCGTTTTGTAAAGCAAATATTGACTTTTTTGCGAAATCGTGTTACACTAAAGTCATCAAGTAATTCGGAGGAGCGACATGTTATCTGAGATCTTTAGCGCAGGGCTTTACGGAATCGACGGCTTTATCGTTACGGTAGAGGCGGACGGCCAGCCCAGAATGCCCAATTTTGAGCTGGTAGGCTTGCCTGACCTTGCGGTCAAGGAGGCCAAGGAGCGCGTGCGTACCGCGTGCGAAAACAGCGGTTACCGTTTCCCGGGCATGTCGTTTATGGTCAACCTTGCGCCCGCAGATCGCAAAAAGGAGGGCTCACAGTTTGATGTGGCCATTTTGACAGGTATTTTGCGCTGCGCGGGTGTGATCAACCGCGAAACCGATATGAGAAACAAATGCATCGTGGGCGAGCTTTCGCTCTCGGGTGCGTGGAGAGCTGTGCGCGGCGTGCTGAGCATGTGCGTTGCGGCCAGAGACGCGGGCTTTACCGAGTTTTACGTACCTGTGCAGAATGCGCGCGAGGCAGCTGCCGTGCATGGCATTACGGTGTACGGCGTGCATAGCATGCGCGACTTTATCGATCACTTAAACGGCACCAAGCAGCTGCAGCCCACCAAGCCCGATGATGCTGCGCTGTGCGAAGCCAATGTGGATTACGGCATTGATTTTGCAGACGTCAAGGGGCAATCCCTTGCCAAGCGCGCCATGGAGATCGCGGCCGCGGGCGGACATAATATTCTGTTGATCGGCCCTCCTGGCACGGGTAAGAGCATGCTTGCCAAAAGACTTGCCACGATTTTGCCGCCTCTGACCTTTGACGAGGCGATTGAAACCACCAAGGTGCACTCGGTGACGGGCACATTACCCGACGGTACGTCGCTGCTCTCGACAAGGCCCTTCCGCGCACCGCACCATACCATGTCTGCGGTCGCGCTTGTGGGCGGCGGAGCAAACCCGCGCCCGGGTGAGGTATCCTTGGCAAATCACGGCGTGCTGTTCTTGGATGAATTTCCCGAATTTCCCAAGCAGGTGACCGACGCGCTGCGTCAGCCCTTAGAGGATCGCCGGGTGACCATCTCGCGCGCCAGCGGGCGCGTGACCTTCCCGTGCTCGTTTATGCTGGTAGGCGCGATGAACCCCTGCCGCTGCGGCTATTTCGGGCATCCCACAAGACCCTGCACGTGCAGGGAAGGCGAGGTGCAGCGATATATTTCGCGTATCAGCGGGCCCATGCTTGATCGAATGGATATTCAGATCGAGCTGCCGTCGCTTTCTTATGACGAGATCTCAGCAAGCAACGAGACGGCCGAGAGCTCGGCAACCGTGCGCGAGAGAGTGATTGCAGCAAGAGCGTTTGCCAGAGCGCGCATGGGGGATGACAAAACCACCTGCAACGCGCAGCTGGACGCTGCGGGCATTCGCAAGTATTGCAAGACCGACGAGGGCGCGGGACAGTTGTTGCGCATGGCGTATGATTCGATGGGGCTTTCTGCAAGAGGGTATGACAGAGTCATGCGCGTGGCGCGCACGATTGCGGATCTGGATCAGAGCGAGATCATCCGAGACATCCACATCGCGGAAGCCATCCAGCTGCGAAGCCTGGACAAAAAATACTGGGGCGCATAACCGCCACCATACGGTTGCCACGGATGAAAGTTTTCGCCCGCCTTTTACAGAAAGGCATGGTGGCGTGTGAATGTTGTTACACGTTCGAGTGTAAGTGACGCCACCCGATGCTGAATTTCTGCGAAATTCAGCATC
>CAZCRV010000081.1:0-9094 GCA_964501175.1 uncultured Clostridium sp. | reverse complement strand
CGAATAAGCTGAATCAAAACAAATTTGGGCTCTCCTTCGGGAGAGCCCTTTTTGTATCAAAAATATTAAGTGTTTTATTTATTGTTGTATTTTTAATCATTCGTTTATTTTAATTGTATGATATATTCTCTATAAGATTCGCTGTAAATTCTATATTTGTATTGATATCGTTATCACGTAAAACGTGAGAAGAAATTTATTGTGAATATAGACAATTTTTACAATATCCAGTTGTGAAAAGCGACTATTTTTCGTTTTGTTATATAGTTTTTCACAAAATTTTGTTGCAAATTTCAAGCAGTTGTGCTAAAATAAGGTATACCTATTCAAGTAAATAGGTAAAATCACTTCATGAAAGGAAAAGTATCATGAAAAAGTTACTCGTTATGCTGTTGGCACTTTGCATGGTTCTGTCCGTAGCTCTGGTCGCTTGTGAAGACCCCGAAGAGCCCGTAGAATCCGGCGATGAAACAACAACTGAACCCACCACTACCGAGCCCGCTCAGACTACTGAGCCTACTCAGACCACCGAGCCCACTCAGACTACTGAGCCTACTCAGACCACTGAGCCCACTCAGACCACTGAGCCCACTCAGACCACTGAGCCTCCCGTAGTTACTCCCGATCCTGTAAAGGTTATTATCGCGAAGTCTTGGGACTCCATGTTCACCGTTGTGGACGGTTATGAGAAGGATCCCATCTTTGCTGACGGCTATGCTTACATGACCTGGGAAAATGATCCCATTGCTAACATCGACCACACCGTAGAGTCCCTGCGCGTTTGGGGTTGGGTAGCATATGCAACCGAGACCGAAGGCACCGTTGGTTATTCCATCAACGGCGGCGACGTGATCTACAACGATTCCTTCACCTTTACCGCTGAAGTAGGCGTTCAGGATCACATCAAGAACAACGTTCCCGGCGCTCTGTCCGCTTGCAGAATGAAGTTTGATATTCCTACTTATGAGCTTAAGGCAGGCGAATACACCGTTGCTCTGTTTGCTAAGGATCCCGACGGAAACGAAGAGCTGCTCAAGGAATTCAAGCTCACCAAGACTATGCCTTACGTAGAGAACGCTCATTCCGGCTTCTCTATCGACAACATCTCCCTCAACGGCAACGCATACGTTACCGAGGGCAAGGTTGTTGCAGAAATGCAGGCTAAGAACAACACCGTTCTGATTATGCCCACCGATGCTAAGGAAACCATCGGCATGAGAGGTTGGGCAGCATTTGCTGATGCTCCCGCTACCGAGTTCGGTTACTTCATCGGTAAGAAGATGGAAATCGTAACCGACGCTGCATTCGGCCAGGATCGTTCTGACCTTGCAGGCGCAGGCATCGTAAACGGTGCAGGCTACAACATGACCGTTTCTATTGCTGATCTTGACGCAGGCGTATATCCTGTAGGCGTTATCGCAAAGCAGGCTGACGGCACTTACGCTCTGCTGTACTCCTTCACTCTCCAGATTGTCCCCAGCTGCACTGAAGCTACCGTTGACCTTGGTGTTCGCACCGACGGCGGCCCCTTCAGTGGCGTTAAGACCTTTGGTCAGAAGCTGCCTCTGGGTGACAACTACCTGACCGGCATCACCATTTCCGCAATGGCTACTTATTCTGACGGCAACGTCAACACCTGGGCTCTCAAGATCTGGGCTTGGGATACCGACTATGCAACCACCGTTGCAGGTAAGGTTCTGTTCGAGACCGCAGGTGAAAACCACAATGATAACCAGGACTTCGTTGTTGAAATTCCCTTCGAAGCTCTGATTTCCGGCGACGTTTATTACGAACTCGAGTACCTGACCGGTTCTGCACAGTTCACCGGCTGGACCGCTGCTGAAGTTCTTGTTCCCGGCGTTGAGACCTACGTTGCAGGCGAACTCAAGGAAGGCACCTACGCTTCTTCCGTTAAGATTGCAGTTCCCGAAGTAATCGTTCCTCCCGCAGTAGCTCAGCCTCCCGTAGCTGTTGGCGATGCTGCTTACCTGGATTACGTTGCAAATATGGCAGGTAACAGCCAGCATCTTGCTTCCGCTGTTATTTCCGATGATGGCTCTTACATTACCATCACCTCTACTGCTGCAGGCGACCCCTTCTTCTGGGTACTGCCCGCTAACTCCAACATTCTTGGCGCAAAGGTCATTACCATCAAGTACCGCACCACCACCGACGGCGGTGAAGAATTTGACGGTGAGTTCTTCGTAGGCTCCGGCGCCATCACCGGCGGCGCTGACGAGCTCAAGTTCGAATACATCAATGATGGCGAATGGCACGTTCTGGTTCTCGATGCTACCTCCTACGTAAACGGCGAGGGCAAGATGAACTACCTGCGTTACGACTTCTTCGCAGGCACCGAAGGCTCCATTGACATTGCTGAGATCATCCTGTTCGATACCGTTGTTTCCGCTAACGCTTACTACGGCATCGTAGAGGAAGAGCCCGCTCCCGAAGAACCCGCAGTATTCGAAGGCAAGTGGCACACCTCCGTTGACTCCTTCATGTACTGTGTAAACGACGACTTCTCTGACGTCGTAACCTTTGCAGGCGCAGCTACCAACAGCACCAACGGTACCACCATTACCAATGCATCCGGCACTCTTGCTTCCGTAACTGCTAAGTACGTTTACTTCGCAGGCGGTTGGATCGCAGTTGACGGTTACTCTCTGGAGAACTGGGCTTGCGATATCGTCGCAGCTGACGGCACCGTGCTCAAGACTATTGAGCTTGGTCTGAAGGAAGCTGAAGAAGGCGTTCTGACTCACGTTGCTACCGGTATGGGTTACGCAGGCGTTCCCAACAGACTTGGTAACGATACCGAGGTCATCAACCTTGGTGAATTTGCAGGCCAGACCGTTAAGGTTGTTTACAGAGTTGACGCTGTTGACACTGCTTACACCATTAACCTCATCGAGCTGGAAGTAATCGTTCCCTAAGATACTTCACTAATCCAAACAAATTTGGGCTCTCCTTCGGGAGAGCCCTTTTTAAGATTATCCATCAAAAAAGAAAACCCTTTGCAAGGGTTTTCTTTATTTTTACGGTATTATTTTATTCCTCTGTAGATTCTTCGATCTCTTCGGTCTCGGTCTCTGCGTCGAGAATTTCAATCTCTTGTGTGGAAATATTTTCATCCTCTGCCACGGGCTCACCTTCAGAAACGGTCTCCTCCAGCTCGTCTTGTCTTGCAAGCTTGGTAAAGTTAACGATCTTCTGACCCTCGGCCAGTCTCATGACGCGAACGCCGCCCGCGCTTCTGGAATAGGTGGGAATATCTGCAGCGGAGGTACGGATCATGGTACCCGCATCGGTAATGATCATGACGTCGTCGTTGTCGTCTACGATATTGATACCCGAAAGCAAACCGGTCTTTTCGGACAGATTGTGGCAGGAAACGCCGTGGCCGCCGCGGTGCTTCATCTGACGGAAATCGTCAAACTCGGTACGCTTGCCGTAGCCGTTTTCGGTAATGGTGATCAGCGATTTGCCTTCCACCACGCTTGCAACGCCCACAACGTAGTCGTCGCCGCGCAGCTTGATACCGCGCACACCGGTTGCGGTTCTGCCCATGGGACGAACGGATTCGTCATCCACCGTAAATCTGACCGCGCTGCCTTGTCTGGTAGCGATCATGAGGTCGGTGGGATAGGAGTAGGTGTGGGTAACGAATACAAGCTCATCGCCATCCTTGAGGGCAAGCGCGATCTTACCGCCCTTGCGGTGGTATTCGTATTCGGTCAAAAGCGTTCTCTTGATCACACCGTATTTGGTGACCATGGTGAGGTATTCGCTCTCGGCAAACTCGTGAATTGAGATCATCGCCGTGATCTTTTCGCCCTCGGAAAGCTCCAGCACGTTGTTGACGTGCGTGCCCTTGGCGGTTCTGGATGCCTCAGGAATCATGAACGCACGCAGCATCTGCACGCGACCCTTGTTGGTAAAGAGCATGAGGTTGGAGTGCGAGTGTACCACGACCACCTTTTCAATAAAGTCCTCTTCCTTGGTGGTCAGCGCAGCCTTACCCATGCCGCCGCGGTGCTGTGCGGTGTATTCGGACGCGGGCTGACGCTTGATATAGCCGCCGTGCGTCAGGGTAATGACGCAATCGTGCTTTTCGATCAGATCCTCAAGTACGATATCGTCCTCGGACTCCTCAATTCTGGTGCGACGCGCGTCACCAAACTTGCGCTTGATCTCGGTCATTTCGTCGCAAATGATAGAGCGAATGCGGTTGATGTCACCGAGAATTGCTCTGTATTCGATAATGGCAGCATTCAGAGCAGCCAGCTTTTCTTCGATCTTCTTGCGCTCCAGGCCGCAAAGACGACCAAGCGTCATGGATACAATGGCCTGCGCCTGCTCCTCGGAGAGGTGCGCGTCCTCAGCCATAGCAAATGCCTCCAGGTTGAGCGCAGCAGCCGAGCCGTCGTCGGTCTGCTCACCGTTAAAGCGTGCCATCAGGTTTTTCTTGGCGGTGGGCTGATCCTCGGATGCGCGGATGATGTTGATCACCTCGTCCAGGTTATCAATGGCCAGCTTGTAGCCCTCGTAAATATGCGCCTCACGCAAAGCAGCATCCAGCTCGTGCTGAGTACGGCGGGTGATGACCGACTCCTGGTGGCGGATATAGTGATCCAGCATCTGGGAGAGATTGAGCGTCTTGGGCTCGTTGCCCACGATGGCAAGCATATTGATCGAGCACGTATCCTGCAGCTGAGAATACTTGTAGAGCTGATTCAAGATGATCTGACCGTTTGCATCACGCTTGTATTCAATGACGATTCTCATGCCGTTACGGCCGGACTCGTCACGCATATCGGTAATACCTTCCACTCTCTTGTCCTTGACAAGGTTTGCAATCGCCTCGCAGAGCTGGCTCTTGTTGACCATGTAGGGGATCTCGGTGATGATGATACGGCGATTTTCCTCGTCGATCTCGGCCTTTGCGCGCACCTGGATCTTGCCCTTACCCGTCAGGTACGCTTCCTTGATGCCGTTGGTACCGTAAATGGTACCGTAGGTGGGGAAGTCGGGACCCTTGATGAATTGCATCAGCTCCTCAACCGTGCATTCGGGATTGTGAATGCGGTAGATGGTGGCGTCAATGGTTTCGGAAAGGTTGTGAGGGGGAATGTTGGTCGCCATACCGACCGCAATACCCACAGAGCCGTTGACTAAAAGGTTTGGGAAGCGAGCAGGCAGGACGCTGGGCTCACGCAGACGGTTATCATAGTTGGGCACCATGACCACGACGTCCTTGTCCAGATCCTTAAGCATTTCATCCGATATCTTGTCAAGGCGTGCCTCGGTATAACGGTATGCTGCAGGGGGGTCGCCGTCCACGCTACCGAAGTTACCGCTACCCTCGACAAGGGGATAACGCAGCGAGAAGGGCTGAGCCATGCGGACAAGTGTGCCGTAAACTGAGGAGTCACCGTGAGGGTGATAACGACCCAGCACGTTACCAACCGTTTTTGCAGACTTCTGCGTGGGTCTGTCATGCGTGGCGTGATCCTCGTACATCGCGTACAGAACGCGGCGCTGACCGGGCTTCAGACCGTCTCTGACGTCGGGCAGAGCGCGCGAAATGATGACCGACATGGAGTATTCGATAAAGGACTTCTTTACCTCCTTATCCATACCGACGTCAACGATTTTTTGTTGGTCAAACAGAATATTTTCGTATTCCTGATCTCGTTTGTCTTTTCTGATCACTTTTTTATACCTTCTTACATTATTTTATCTATCGAATGTTTATTGATTTCTTTTAGTGGAAGCGTGACAAGCAGCCCTACAGGGAAAATTGCGGGCAGAGCAAAACACGTACCGAATATGATCGGCAAGCAGACGTAGCGGACTACGTCAAGAATGGGGAGCGAGCCGCTGGAGAGCATGACGTAGATCATGGAAACCAGCGAGCGGCCGACTACAGAAATTGCGCCAAACGCCATGTAGACGGGGAATTTTTTGCCCGGGATCAACTCCGCGCACACGGCGATAAAATAGCCGCAGAGCATGTAAAATAAGGGCAAAAGGCAAATTCCAAAGCCCCCCGTGCTGTCTGCCAGCACACCCGCAAAAATGCCAAAAAACGCGCCGTAAGCCTTTCCTGCGCAAATGCCGAAGGCAAGCGTCAGGCAAAGCAACAGGTCACATACAAAATAGGTATCGTCCAGATACCGAGGTAGTAAAGAGGTCTGCGCCGCGCAGGCAAAAATGCACAGGATGATGCAGAGAGTGATACAAAGGGCGTGTCGCCAAAGCTTTTGATTCATGGCTCCACCGCCTCGGTCTCGGACTCTGTCATCTTTTCGGCAAATCCGGTCACCACGTATACCTGGTCAAGCGTTTCAAAATCCACGGCAGGCTTGATGGTGGCTGTCAGCGTGCGGTTGTAAAGGTCGGGCATGATTTCCACCACGTGCCCCACGGTCAGCCCGGAAGGATAAATATCACCCACGTCACCCGTAATAATGCGGTCACCGATCTGCAGCTTGGCAGTCTCGGGCAGGTAAATAACGCGCAGCAGTCCCTGCTCGCCCATGGCGTAAGGACAGTCGGTAAGCCCTACGTCACCCGTGCGCTGCACGTAAACGCCCACGCCGGTATCGTACTGGAGAATGGTGCTGACGCGGCAGGAATTGACGCTGACGTCGCAAACGTAGCCCACAAGGCCGTTTTGCGTAATGACAGGCATATTTTCTTTGATGCCCGAGGAAGAGCCCTTGTTGAGCGTAATGTACTGCAGATACGTGCCGTCGCTGCGGCCAAGCACCTGCGCGTCCACCGCGTAGAGTGCCTCGTATCTGTCGCGAATACCCAGATATTGGCGCAGGGCGCTGTTCTCATTGACCGCCATTTGCGCGTCGTTGAGCTGATTTTCCAGCTGACTGACTCTGTCCTTTAAGGCTTGATTTTCCTCGTACAGTTCTTTTACGTTGGAAAAATAGATCGCGTAGCCATCAAGGGACTCTGAAATATTGGTAAACATATTTTGAAAAGGTGCCATTGCCGCCTGTACCATGGCAGCGGGGAGATTTCTGATCCCCATGACGTAAAACACAGAGAAGATAATTACCAAAGCAAGTGCCAAGGTCAGCGACACAATGAATATTTTATTTTTGATATATTTCATGCTCCGCCTTTCTTGATCTCGGTACGTGTCCATTCGGCAAAAATATCTTCCGGCATCGGCAAGGTGTTTGCGGGTAATTTGATCTTTGCAGTAGCCGCGGCAGAGGCAAAGCGAAGGCTGTGTTCAATCGACACCCCGCACAAAAGTCTTGCGTAAAGAAAGCTTGCAAGCATGGTGTCTCCCGCGCCCGCAAAGCCGACAACCTGCTCGACTTCGGGGCTCTTGACCTTGTAGACTCCCTCGTTTCCCGCATAAATCGAGCCGTTTTTATCCATGGAGCAAAGAATCTGCACACCTGATTTGAGATACGCGTCAAAAATCGCTTTTTCGACCGTCTCCTCAGTTTTCAACATGGATAAAGATTGCGATGAAATTGCTGAAAATTCTTTCAAATTCGGCTTGATCAGCGCGGGTTTTGCTTGTACTGCAAGGGAAAGTGAGTCACCCGATGCATCTGTCACACAAGAAATATCAAGCGCATTTGCAGAGTCGATCAAGGACTTATAAACACCTTTTTCCACACCCTGTGGAAAACTTCCGCACAGGGCGAGGTGCGAAATTTGTCGTGTACGACAAATGTTTATAACTCTGTCGATAAGTTGTTGAGAGTGCTGTGGAGAAAGTATTCCCGCGTTGCCGTTGTGCTCGCGCGTCGATCCGTCTGCATCAATGTACTTGTAGTTGCGGCGCAGGGATAGGTCTGTGGGGATCAGCTCACAGTCAAAGTCGCAAGTTGCAAGCAGCGCGCTTGTTTCCCCTGCGCGATCATCCGGAGCGAGCAGCGTGATGCGTGCGCCCAAAGCGTGTAGCATGCGTGCTACGTTGACAGCCTTGCCGCCAAGATCCTCGCGGCGCGAGATTTCGCGTTCATGATCGGTATAGATCGTGACGTCCAGCGCAGGGTGCAGACAGAGTGCCAATACGTGCCCTTGCGGACGCGCGTTGATGATGTTTTGAAAATCAGATGTCAAGGTTCTCAGAAATTTTTGCATTTTTCTCGTTAAATATCGAGATTTTCCGCAAATTTTGCGTTTTCCTCAATGAAAATTCGTCTGGGCTCGACCTTGTCACCCATGAGCAGCGAGAAGGTCTGGTCGCAGATCATGGCGTCCTCCATGGTCACGCGCAGAATGGTACGGGTACTGGGGTCCATGGTGGTCTCCCAAAGCTCGTCGGGGTTCATCTCACCAAGACCCTTGTATCTGTCGGCCTCTACGTTGTTGCCGCCAAGCTCTGCGATATAAACGTCGCGTTCAGCGTCCGAAAATGCGTATTTTTCGCCGATCTTCTTACCGCCGCTACGCTTATAAACCTTATAAAGCGGAGGCTGCGCCAGATAAATGTGTCCTTGCTTGATCAGCTCGGGCATGTGGCGGAAGAAGAAGGTCAGCAGCAAAATACGGATATGCGAGCCGTCCACGTCCGCGTCGGCCATGATGATGATCTTGCCGTAACGCAGCTTGGTAATGTCAAATTCGTCTCCAATACCGCAGCCCAGTGCCTGAATGATGGGAACAAGCGAGGGGTTGGCATAGACCTTGTCAAGTCTGGTCTTTTCTACGTTGAGCACCTTACCTCTCAAGGGCAAGATAGCCTGGAAGCGCGAGTTACGACCCTGCTTCGCAGAACCGCCTGCACTGTCTCCCTCTACCATGTAGATCTCGGTAAATTCGGTGTTTTTGTCCTGGCAGTCGGCTAGCTTTCCGGGCAGAGAAGAGCCTTCGAAAAGACCCTTTCTTCTGGCAGTTTCTCTTGCCTTTCTTGCAGCCTCGCGCGCACGCGATGCAGCCAGGGACTTTTCGATAATGATCTTACCAACCGCAGGGTTTTCCTCCAGGTATTCGCCAAGCTTGTTGACTACGGTGTTTTCCACCAGGGTTCTGATCTCTGAGTTACCAAGCTTAGCCTTGGTCTGGCTTTCAAACTGCGCGTTTTCCAGCTTGACCGAAATGATGGCGC
>CAZCRV010000080.1:0-9310 GCA_964501175.1 uncultured Clostridium sp. | reverse complement strand
GTTTCGATCAGACGTGCGATCCACTCAAGCTTCTTATCCATATCCTCCTTGGAGGTAGCACCCGATTTATACTTCCAATGCGCGGCGATACCGTATTCTGCGATATGGTGCATTTCCCAGGTACGAATCTGTACCTCGAATGGAATACCCGAGCGTCCGATCACCGTGGTATGCAAGGATCGGTACATGTTGGGCTTAGGAGTAGAGATATAGTCCTTGAAACGACCGGGCATGGAGTTGAACATTTCATGGATGATACCAAGCACCGTATAGCACTCAAGCTCGGTATCCACGATGATACGCATTGCATAGAAGTCGTAGATCTCATCAAAGGTCTTCCCCTGAGAAAACATCTTCTTGTAGATACTGTAAACCGTCTTAATGCGGCCTTCCAGCGTGTACGAAATGTTGTTTTCCTCGAGCTTCGCACCGACCGTCGAACGTATACCCTCGATAAAATTCAAGCTCTGACCATACTTCTGCTCAATGCCATTACGAACCTCTTCATAACCGATCGGGTCAAGATAACGAACACCCAGATTTTCCAGCTCCTGCTTGATCTTCTGCATACCGAGTCTGTGCGCCAAGGGCGCATACACCTGCATGGTTTCAAGTGCGGTAATTCTGCGCTTGTTATCCGGCTTTGCATCCAGTGTTCTCATATTATGCAATCTGTCACACAGCTTGATAAAGATAACGCGAACGTCCTTTGACATGGCAAGTAGCATTTTGCGAAGGTTTTCGATATGCGCTTCTTCCTTGTCCTCAACCTGCAAGGTCACGATCTTGGTAAGGCCGTCAACCAAAATCGCTACGTCCTTACCAAAATGCTTTTCGATTTCCTTGAGGTTGGTCTTGTCTGCGCAGTCCTCGACTGTGTCATGCAAAAGAGCTGCGCAAATAGAGTCGGTATCCAGTTCAAGTCCTGCAACGATCTCGGCAACCGCTACAGGGTGAGAAATATACTTTTCTCCGCTGGCACGGAACTGCCCTTCGTGCAAATTATCCGCATATTGAAATGCATGTGTGATTTTTTCTACGTCGAATTTTTTACCCGTCGCTTTAAGAATATCAAGCAATCTGGTAATGTCTGTATGAACAGTGTTTTGCATAGTCGTTCCTCTGAATTCATTTGTGTGGAAGATGTTACTTACATTGCGTACGCAATTTCTTCAATATTTCAGAATTCTCAATATTGGTTTTGGCGGCGTTACAGTATACGTCGAAAATATAAAGATTGTCGCCGGGCTCTTTTACACCGCACAAAGAGAGCTCCTTGAGAATCATAATAATAAATTTCAGCTTGATATAATTGATCTGCAGAGCAGACGTCAGATTCAGCGTGGAAAGCAGGGTTTTGTGCGAAAAGGTATTATGGCCGATGC
Organism: uncultured Clostridium sp.; assembly: GCA_964501175.1. Lineage (GTDB taxonomy): Bacteria > Bacillota > Clostridia > Oscillospirales > CAG-272 > SVQP01. The sequence goes on along the minus strand of CAZCRV010000080.1, from coordinate 7,925 downwards.
GGCATTCCCTGCGCAAAAGCTTGTAGACCTCTGCAATATCCTCTCTGTTGGGTATAACGTTTTCCGCACAAGAGAATTCCGCGCCCTCAAAAATCTGCTGAAATCTTTCCTTTTCCCATTTGCATTTTTTTGCGTATTCATCGGAAATACGCATATCCTTGACAATCATCTGCAAGCTCTTGACGTTCTGGTATTCGTTGATGCTGAGCTGGAACATGACGTCCACGCAATCAGACACGCTGAATGGGAACGTCGAAGCAGGTACGCCAAACCATACCGCCTGCATCTGCAATCCGTCTTTGGCAAGAATGACCTTGCAATGCTTCCCTGCACCCAGCGGTATGACCTTGTAAACAGTCAGATTTCTGGTAATCAGCTCCGGTGTCGGATTGGCAACGCCAAAGGGCTCAAGCTTTGTCAGCTCAACCGCCAGCGGCATGCTGAGGCTGTGTACATCCACCTCACAATCCGCTTCGTATCGAATATCCAAAGCATCGCTGTCAAGATTTTCCCTTGCATACTCATTGATTCTCTTTCTGAATTCATCGATGTTGCATCGGGCAATCGAAAGACCGGCAGCCAGCTCGTGTCCACCGTAACGCGTCAAAAGGTCACTGCAATGCGTCAGAGCATCTACAAGGTTCATGCCCTTGATACTGCGTCCAGAGCCCTTACCCACGTCGTCAAGACTTGCATAGCCACGTGTTGCACCATCAAAGGAGATCAGCACCGAGGGCAATCCGAATTTTTCGGTAATTCTAGAAGAAACGATACCGATAATGCCCTGCTGCCAGGAGTCGTCTTCCAACACGATCACGCGATCATTTTGAAAATCGTGCTCCTGCTCTATCGTCTTATATGCTTGCTCCGCAATACGGTTTTCTTCAATCTGTCTTTGCGTATTGATTCTGCAAAGCTCATCTGCACGCTCTCTCGCCATATCAGGGTCTTGCTCTAACAGCAGTTCGACCGCTTTTGTCGCGTTGCTGATTCTGCCTGCCGCATTGATTCTGGGCGCAATGCCATATCCTATAAAACCAGACGTAATCTTTTTTCTCTTGGGAGGTTGGTCCTGTCTTGCGTTGGGATTATAAGAAGATGCTTCGATCAGGGCTTCGAGTCCACACCGATGTGTATTTTCAACCGCCTCAAGTCCGACTGCGACGATAAAGCGATTCTCATCAATAATCGGCATGACGTCCGCAATGGTACCGATCGCGGTCAGATCCACGTATTCATTGCACACGGCCGAAACTGCATCGGCAGCAGAAGCACCTGTTTTGCGGTACTCGTTGATCTCGTAAGCACAGATCAGCTTGAACACCACGCCGACTCCTGCGAGTTCTTTGAAAGGATACGGGCAGTCAGGCCTATGCGGATTGACTACCGCGCACGCGGGAGGCAACTCAGATCTGCATTCATGGTGGTCCGTTATGACCATATCAATCCCTAAAGTTGCAGCATATCTGACTTCCTCATCAGCTGTAATACCCGTATCGACCGTAATAATCAAACTGACACCATACTCTGCCAATACGTCAATCGCAGCTTCACAAAGTCCGTATCCCTCTTTGTCCCTGCTTGGGATGTAATAAACAACGTCGGCGCTCTTGCTTTGCAAATACAGGTATATCGAAGTGACCGAAGTAACACCGTCCACGTCATAGTCACCGTAAATGGCAATGCTTTCCTGATTCTCAACAGCTTGAGCAATACGAGCCACTGCCTTGTCCATATCCTTCATCAAAAAAGGATCATGCAAAGATGTAATATCTATACCCAAAAAATCCTGCGCCTTTTTGGGTGTGTCATATCCTCTGTTATATAGCAGGCGCGCAGTAATTGGCGACACGCCTGTTTCTTCTGAAATGCGTGAAATTTTTTGGTCAGTTTCGCTCCCGTCCGGCGTGTACAAAACCGACCATACGCGTTCTCTTTTAAACTCTTTCATTTCAATTCATCCAATTAGTGAGTGATTTCCTATGGGTCACATCGGCACCCCGGGATCATGTTACTTCAAAAATAGTGATATAATAATTTTCTTTACTTAATCGCGATAAGGAGCATAGCGCTTCATGACTGCAAGCGCTGTTTTGACACCATCTACCGCAGCACTTGTAATGCCACCGGCATATCCGGCTCCCTCTCCGCAAGGATACACGTAAGGAAATCCAACGGCTGTCCCCTCCTCGGTTCTCGTTATGCGAACCGGAGCACTGGTTCTTGTTTCAGCACCCGTCAATACTGCATCGGGAGCTGCAAAGCCTTTGATTTTTCTGTCAAACGATTCAAGTCCGTAACGCAAGGATTTATTAACGACCTCGGGAAAAATCCTTGAAAGATCTGTTACGTGACAAAATCCGTTCATATAGGTGGGTTGAATTCTGGAAGGATCGCAAGTTACTTTTCCGTCAAGGTAATCACCAACTGTCTGAATCGGTGCGGCATAATTGCCACCGCCTGCCCTAAATGCCTGTCCTTCGATCTTTCGCTGTAATGCAATCGCGCCCTCCACAAGACTTCCGTTGACCGGCTCATAATCCTCACAGCCAAGTGAAACTACGACAGCCGCATTGGAATTTCGTCCGTCTCTTGCACGATAGCTCATCCCATTGACCACCAAGCAATCCTGCTCGGATGCCGCTGCCATGACCTCACCGCCCGGGCACATGCAAAACGTATATACACCGCGGCCGGTTTGTGTGTCGGATAAAGCATATTCGGCATGCCCAAGTGCAGGGTGCCCGGCAAATCTTCCGTATAAAGCGTTGTCAATATCCGTTGTCAGATGCTCAATTCTGACGCCAACGGAGATTGGCTTTGCGATCAGATTCATTTGCTTTTCCAAAAGCATTTTATACGTGTCTCTTGCGCTGTGACCAATGGCAAGCACAATACTGCTGCATGCAAAGCTACCCTTTGTGGTGTATGCGGTCACTGTGCCGTCGGCGTTCCTATCAAAGCCATCCAATCTGCAACGGTAGATAACCTGTCCGCCTAAATTCTTGATCTCCTCAATCATGCTGTCAACAACACCGCGCAGTAAATCCGTTCCCACGTGTGGCTTTGACACAAGCATAATATCCGCTGGTGCTCCATGCTCGACAAAGGTGTTAAGCACAAACGAACACTTGGAATCATGGATGCGTGTCATCAGCTTGCCGTCCGAAAAGGTTCCTGCACCACCGGCACCAAACTGAATATTAGAATCCGTATCCAGAGATTTAGACTCATAAAAATGCGTAACCGACCGCGTACGGTCGGCAATAGAGTCACCTCTGTCGATTATGATTGGTCTGTATCCATATCGAGCAAGCATCAGCGCAGCAAATAACCCGGCAGGCCCCATACCGACAACCAATGGCGGCGACTTTAATGGCTCTATACCGATTTCGGGAATAATATCCTGACTTTGCAGCAGTCGAATCTTTTCCCGAGCCAGTTTGGACGGATCAAAAGTATATTTTCCATCCTTCGACGTCGCCAATACAGAATAAACAAACCTGATATTCTCGCGATCTCTGGCATCCACGGAGCGTTTGAACAGCGCAAGGTCATTCTGCCCCCCACGTCGGTCCACTCTTTTGAGACGCGCGGTTGCCTTTGCAAGGATCTCTTGCTCGCTTGCGTCCAAAGGGACAGTGATCGATTCGATCACCATCCCTACAGGACGAATATCTTTTTTACTTGTCATCGCCGTTCTGATCTATTTTTGTTACCGTCACGATAATCTCAATACCGGCTGCGTCATATTTCACGTTCTCGTTCTTGTTTGCATCATTGAACAAAAGCGTCTTATCAGCCGCATAGAAGCTTGTGGACGTAACGGGAATTTTATGTGTTCCCTCGGATTCCTTGACATTCTTATAATCGACCTCGAAGGATACAGAATTGATATCCTTGATATCCTGTTCGGGACCAACAACCGTAAAAGTACCGTTCATGGTTGTATAATCCACGGAATAAGTGAACATTTCTTTGTTCAATTCGGAGGTCACGTCTACAACAGAGTAATCCACCTGCTTTGATACGTTCACAGTTGCCACGGCAGGAGTAACCTCATAACTTTTCAACTCCGTCTTGTTACCGTTGTCATCAATATAAAATGCCTTAATCGAAGTAACGCCATTATTTGTCGACGAAACATCTGCGACCAATCTGATATTTTTCGCATCATATTTCACAAGCTCACGATGGATACCGCTGATCGAAATATTCGCATTTTGTACAGTCAACGAATGAACGTCATAGCCGGTAGCTTCTTTGAAAGCATCAGCACCAAGAATTTCCACCGGTAATTGGTTATAGGTTGTCACTTTAATATCATCATCGATCGCCTGCGCGTAAATCCAAATACCGCAGGCAATCAAGAAGCAGACAATCAATGCGCCAATGTGGATTCTCTTGTTGCTATGAGAATTCGATGTATTGGAAAACTTGGTTTTCATTATGCATCCTCCTCATCGTTATGATTCTGCTCTTGCGATTTCAAGGAAATCGCATCGTCCTTTCGGCCTACAGCTCCGATCGGCCTTCTGACCTTGGGATCCATAAACTTTTCAAGAGCATCATGCAGATTCTTGTAATCGTAATTTCTGTGTAAATATCCACCGTAAGCAATCGAAATAATGCCGTTTTCTTCAGAAACGATCACAACCATCGCATCACTGACCTCGGTAATACCTACGCCTGCGCGGTGTCTGGTGCCAAGATCACGTACAACCTCTTCGTTATCGGAAAGAGGCAACTTGCATGCGGCAGCACCGACGCGATCCCCCTCAATAATCACAGCACCGTCGTGCAAAGGAGAGCGGTTGACAAAAATGTTTCTTAAAAGCTTTGCAGATACCATAGCGTCCAGTCTCTCGCCTTTATCCATATAGTCCTGAAGCTTGGTTGTTCTCTGCAATACGATCAGCGCACCGTAGCCCTCGGAAGAAAGCGAGCAAGCAGCCGATGCGATTTCGGAAGCCAGGTGATCGATCTCGGCTGTACTTCCTGCTCGCTCACCGCCAAATCTGCCAATTTTCAGCGAAGTACTGCCCACGCGCTCCAAAGCATCACGCAATTCGGGCTGGAAGATGACGACAACAGCAATCAAACCAACTGTCAGGAAATTATCCATGATCAGCCCAACTGCCTTCATATCCAAAATACTGCAAATGATAAAAATGCCAAACAACGAAGCAATACCGATCAAAAGCTTGCCGGCTCTGCGTCTTCTAACAAAAATATACAAGTAGTACAACAAACCCGTCAACAAAAAAATGTCGAGCAGATCAGTAAGAAGATTCATGTTATTGATAGGAAACAGAATGTAATCCTCCATGAACGTACGGATCACATGCAAAAGATCCTGCCAATCAATCATTCATACCACCGCCTTTACAATAAAATACCTTGTAACATTATATCACAACATTCAGAAGATTTCAACTCTTTTCCCTATATTTTATAAAAAGTTTATAAATATTACGAGAATATGAGATAGGCCAAAAGATGCCGACGCGGTATCCATAACCGCATCGGCTTCGTAGATTTATTTGTGTATCGTTTAATTAACCGCGATTTCTGAGCATTTCGTGCTTGATGTCCCAAAGCTTTTGAGAAAGGTCAACGTAATACTTGTGAGGATTGGTAAATCTGAGCACTTCATCCCACATACCGGAAATCTCCTCTTTGCAACGCACTTTGATTGCCTCGATATCGGGCAATTCATACACCTGTACACCGTTTTCAAAGATCGGAACCATCAACTCGGTTGCCGTGTAGTCCGTCATCATCTTGCGTTTCCAGGTGTGCTCGGGATCAAAGATCTCATAGGGCTGTGAGTCGTCGATAATCTCGTCGTGCAAGCAAATGATGTCAGCTTCTGCCTTGCCTGTAGTCTTACCGCGCAGTCTGTAAATCTTTTTGAAATGCGGTGTGGTGATTTTGCCAACGTTTTCACTGATCTTGATCTTGGGCTGAATGGTGCCGTCCTCTCTTTCTACGGCTACCAGCTTATATACGCCACCGAATACGGGAGCCGAGAGCGAGGTGATCAATCGCTCACCAACACCAAACGCATCCACGCAAGCGCCTTGACGGATCAGTTCGCGGATGATGTACTCATCCAAAGAGTTGGAAACAACGATCTTACAATCGGTCCAACCTGCGGCATCCAGCATTTCCCTGACCTTTTTAGTCAAGTAAGTGATATCACCGGAATCCAAACGAACGCCGCACTTGGCAATGCCAAGAGGCTTTAACACCGCATTGAACGCACGAATGGCATTGGGCACGCCGGACTCAAGTACGTTGTAGGTGTCAATCAGCAGCGTCGCGTTTTCGGGATAGGTCTGACAATAGGTTTTGAACGCCGTATACTCGTCGTCAAACATCTGCACCCAGGAGTGCGCCATGGTGCCTGTTGCGGGCACACCGTAGGCGATATCCGAAATGGTACAAGCCGTGCCGGAGCAGCCACCGATATAGGCGGCGCGAGCACCCAGGATCGCAGCGTCACTTCCCTGTGCGCGTCTGGAACCGAATTCGCTGATTGGCTTGCCCTTAGCAGCACGTGCGAGTCTTGCTGCCTTGGTGGCAATCAGAGATTGGTGGTTGATCATCATCAAAATATAGGTCTCAATGAACTGCGCCTCGATCGCCTTTGCACGAACGGTCATCAAAGGCTCACCCGGGAATACCACTGTACCCTCGGGGATCGCCCAAATGTCACCCGTGAACTTAAAATCCTTGAGATATTCAAGAAATTCCTCGGAAAAGCAGTTTCTGCTGCGCAGATACGCTATATCCTCGTCGTCGAAATGCAGATTGTTGATATACTCTACAACCTGCTCAAGGCCTGCTACGATGGCATAGCCGCCATTGTCGGGATTGGAACGATAAAACACGTCAAAATACGTGATTTTATCCTTGAATCCGCATTGAAAATAGCCGTTGCTCATAGTCAACTCGTAAAAGTCGCAGAGCATTGTCAAGTTTCTGGAGATGTCCTTCATAATTTTGCCTTCTTCCCTTAGATATTTATTGACTTTATTATATCAAAGCAGGCTGAAATTGTCAATGAAATTCGCTCTAAATGTTGCATTTCATTTGATTTCATGATATAATATCACTAAGAATGTTATTTCGGAGGTTTCTATGAAACACGGATTTGTTAAGGTTGCGGCAGCCGCCCCTGAGATAAAGCTTGCTGATTGCATGAGCAATGCGGACGTACTTGCTCAAACTGCGCGTCATGCATACGAGCAGGACGGCGTGCGCGTGCTTGTTTTTCCCGAGCTTTGTCTGAGTGGCGCTACTTGCGGCGACCTGTTTTACCAAAGCACTTTAATCATGGGCGCAAAAGCAGCACTTGCATCTTACCTGGAGCAAACGGCTGATCTTGACATGATCAGTATTGTCGGCTTGCCCATGGTACTCAACGGCAAGCTGTACAACTGCGCCGCAGTTTGCAATGCAGGCACACTTCTTGGAGTTGTTCCCGCCAAATTTCACAACAGCCGCCATTTTGCATATCTTGCAGATGACGCTTATGCATTCGATCCTTTTGGCGACGGCATGCAGGTTTGTAACTTTGGAAATAAAACCGTCTTTTCTTGTTCCGATCTGCCCGGGTTGAAAATCGGTGTATGCGTCGGAGACTGTGATATCGACGGTCTTTGCGCTGCAGGCGCTACCTTGATCTGCCGTCTTGACGCTTCACCCGCAATCGTCGGACAAGCCGCAGCGGCCATCGCAAAAGCGCAATATATGTCTTATACAAATCATTGTGCTTACCTCTACTGCAATGCCGGCAGAGGCGAGTCTACGACTGATGCGGCTTACGGTGCGAACGCTGTGATTGCTGAAAACGACGCGATCCTTTCCGAGAAAAAGCCCTTTGATTTTGCCCAAGACTACCTTGCCACCGAGATCGA
>CAZCRV010000079.1:0-9311 GCA_964501175.1 uncultured Clostridium sp. | reverse complement strand
CATGGAGGGCTTTGGCCAGTCCGAGACCACATTGGTCATCGGTAACCTTGCCGGCATGACGCCCAAGATCGGCTCGATGGGTAAGCCCGTGCCGCTTTACGACGTCAGCATCGTTGACCCGGACGGCAATCCCGTGGACGTGGGTGAATCGGGCGAGATCGTCATCCGCACCGATAAGGAGCACCCCAACGGCTTGTTCCAGGGCTACTACAACGCACCCGAAAAGACCGCAGAGGTATGGCACGACGGCTACTACCACACCGGTGACGTGGCGTGGCGCGATGAGGACGGCTACTACTGGTACGTCGGCCGCGTGGACGACGTCATCAAGTCGTCCGGATACCGTATAGGGCCCTTCGAGATCGAGTCTGTCATCATGGAGCTGCCCTACGTGCTGGAGTGCGGCGTCAGCGCAGCACCCGACGAGATTCGCGGACAGGTGGTCAAGGCAAGCATCGTGCTCACGGGCGGCAAGCAGCCCTCCGAGGAGCTCAAGAAAGAGATTCAGCAGTACGTCAAGTCGCGTACAGCCCCCTATAAATATCCCAGAATCGTGGTCTTCTGCGACAGCCTGCCCAAAACGACAAGCGGTAAGATCATTCGTAACAAGCTGTGATGCGCACGCCGCGTCTGACGCTTTTCGTAGGCCACTACGGCAGCGGAAAAACCAACCTGGCAGTCAATTACGCCATACACTTGCACAGGCAGGGCAAGCAAGTGGTGTTAGCCGACATGGACATCGTCAACCCCTATTTCCGCTCCAAGGACAGCGAAGATGAGCTTGCCGCCCTTGGAATCAAAACGCTCTCTTCCCCGTACGCCAACACCAATCTGGACGCGCCCGCCATGCCTGCTTCGTTTTACGGCATTTTTGAGCATCGCGACTCCTTTGCCGTGCTGGACGTGGGCGGTGACGACCGCGGTGCGGTTGCGCTTGGCAGATACGTGGACATGATCAAGGAGGAGAACGACTATCAAATGATTTTCGTGGCCAACGCGCACCGCGCGCTGACCCCCACCCCCGAGGATGCACTCGAGGTGCTGCGCGAGATCGAGCAGGCCTGCAAGCTGCCCGTGACCGCCATCGCAAACAACTCTCACCTCGGTGAATTTACCGATGCGGACACCGTGCTTGCGTCGCAAGCTTACATAGACCGACTGTGCGAGCTTTCGGGGCTGCCGCTGGTCATGACCGCGTACGATGCACACCTTGACGCACAGCTTTGCGACAAGGCGCAGCGCCCCTTCCCCATTACGTTGCAGAAAAAATACTATTGAAAACTTTGATTTACATACGGAGGACCCCTACCATGGCAAAATTAACCATTGATGCCGAGAGATGCAAGGGCTGTGGGCTTTGCGCGGCAAATTGCCCCAAAAAGCTTTTGCAGATCGCAAAAGATAAGATCAACTCCAAGGGCCATTGCCCTGCCGAGATCACCGATATGTCCGCTTGCGTGGGCTGCGCCAATTGCGCTACGATCTGCCCCGACTGCGTGATCACGGTGGAACGCTGAGAAAGGAGAGTCAACGACATGTCTGATAAGGTACTTATGAAGGGCAACGAGGCGATTGCCGAGGCTGCCATTATGGCGGGCTGCCGTCACTATTTCGGCTACCCCATCACCCCCCAGACCGAGATCGCGGCTTACATGGCCAAGAAAATGCCCAAGATCGGCGGCTGCTTTTTGCAGGCCGAGAGCGAGATCGCGGCCATCAATATGGTCTACGGCGTTTCCGCAGCGGGCAAAAGAGTTATGACCTCCTCGTCCTCCCCCGGAATCTCGCTCAAGAGCGAGGGTATTTCCTACCTGGCAGGTGCAGATCTGCCTGCGCTGATCGTCAACGTCCAGCGCGGAGGCCCCGGCCTTGGCGGCATTCAGCCCTCTCAGTCCGACTACTTCCAGGCCACCCGCTCCTGCGGTCACGGCGACTTCCACCTGATCGTGCTGGCTCCCAGCTCGGTGCAGGAAATGGCAGAGCTGACCGTCAAGGGCTTTGATCTGGCAGATAAATACCGTATGACCGCCATGATCCTGGCAGACGGTACCATGGGTCAGATGATGGAGCCCGTCTCGCTTTGTGACATCAAGCCCACGACGGTGGAAAAGCCCTGGGCCGTGACCGGCACCCAGCTTGCACGCAAGCACAACATCGTCAACTCGCTCTCTCTTGTTCCCGAGGAGCTGGAGACCCAGAACTTCGACCGCTTTGAGCGTTATCGCTTGGTCGAGGAAAACGAGGTCATGTATGAAGAATTCATGATGGAGGACGCAGAGATCTGCATCGCAGCCTTCGGTATTGCGGCGCGCGTCTCCAAGAACGCCATCATGGCAGCAAGAGCCAAGGGCATCAAGGTGGGCATGATCCGCCCCATCACGCTCTGGCCCTTCCCCAAAAAGGCATTCCGCAAGGCAGCAGACCAAGTCAAGGCATTCTTGTCCGTGGAGCTCTCCATGGGTCAGATGATCGACGACGTCAGACTTGCCCAGGAATGCATCCGCCCCGTATATCTGTGCAACAGAGCGGGCGGTATGATCCCCTCTCCCGAGCAGGTGCTCGAGAGCATTGAGAAAATCGCAGGAGGTAACTGATCATGGTAGTTTTCAAAAGACCGCATGCACTTGCGGATATGACCATGCACTACTGCCCCGGCTGCACGCACGGTATTGTGCACAGACTGGTGGCCGAGACCATGGATGAGCTGGGCATTGAGGGAAACACCGTGGGTATTGCCCCCGTCGGATGCTCCGTTATGGCATATAACTACTTCAATTGCGACATGGTGGAGGCGGCACACGGCCGCGCACCCGCCGTTGCAACCGGCATCAAGCGCGCAAATCCCGAGAACATCGTATTCACCTACCAGGGTGACGGCGACCTGGCTTCGATCGGTATGGCAGAGACGGTTCACGCCGCTGCCCGTAACGAGAATATTACCGTTATTTTCATCAACAACGCCATCTACGGCATGACCGGTGGTCAGATGGCTCCCACCTCGCTGCCCGGTCAGGTCACACAGACCTCTCCCTACGGCAGAGATACCGCGCATTGCGGCTTTCCCGTCAAGGTCTCCGAGATGCTCTCGCAGCTGGAGGGTCCGCAGTACATCGAGCGCGTGGCCGTCACCAGCGTTGCGGGCATCCGCAAGGCAAAGAAGGCCATTCTCAAGGCGTTCCAAAATCAGATCGACGGCAAGGGCTTTTCCTTGGTTGAGGTCATCTCTACCTGCCCGACCAACTGGGGCATGACACCCGAAAAGGCAATGCAGTGGGCAAACGAGAATATGCTGCCCTACTATCCGCTCGGCGTTTATCGCGACCGCGATGCCGAGAGCAAGGAGGACACAAAGGCATGAAAACCTTACAGATGTTGATTGCAGGCTTTGGCGGCCAGGGCGTTTTGTTCCTTGGAAAGATCGTAGCGTATCAGGGCCTGATCGCCGATAAGCAGGTCAGCTGGCTGCCCTCCTACGGCCCCGAAATGCGCGGCGGTACCGCAAACTGCTCCATTATCATCAGCGACACCCCCGTCGGCTCGCCCATCGTGGCAAATCCCGACTGCCTGGTCGCCATGAACCTTCCCTCACTTGACAAATACGAGAACGCAGTCACCCCCGGTGGCAAGATCTTTGTGGACAGCACGCTGATCACCCGCAAGATCGAACGTGACGACGTGGACGCCTTCTACGTTCCCGCCACGCAGATCGCCAACGAAATGGGCATTCCCACGCTGGCAAATATGATCATTCTCGGCAAGGTGCTTCGCGAGTGCCCCGAGATCGGCATGGACTACCTCGAGGCCGCTATGGGCAAGGTGGTCAGCGCCAAGAGAGCCAACCTGATCGAGCAGAATCTGGGCGCCATCAAGCTGGGCTACGATTACAACGCATAAGGATACAACGCATAAGGAGTTTTTATCATGTTGGATATCAAGATCATTGAAAACGACAAGACCTGGGAGCTGCCCGAGGAGAGCAAGCTGGGCTTTGGCCGCTATTTCACCAATCACATGTTTATCATGGACTACAATAAGCAACAGGGCTGGCACGACGCAAGAATCGTTCCTTTTGGAAACGTTTCCCTGCACCCCGCCTCCACCGTACTGCATTATGGCGCCGAGATCTTTGAGGGTCTTAAGGCTTACCGCCGCCTGTCCGACGGCAAGGTGCAGCTGTTCAGACCTCTGGAAAACATTCGCCGCATGAACGTTTCCGCGGAAAGACTCTGCCTGCCCGCCATCCCCGAGGAGGACGCGCTGCAGTGCTACACCGAGTTTGTCCGCCACGAGCAGGCTTGGGTTCCCCATACCGAGGGCACCTCGCTCTATATCCGTCCCTTCCTGTTCGGTAATGACCCCTACCTTGGCGTACACGGCGTCAACGAGGCAGTCTTTATGATCATCGCCTCGCCCAGCGGCTCTTACTACAAGGAGGGCATCAACCCCGTTAAGATCATGATCGAATCCGAGGACGTGCGCGCCGTCAAGGGCGGCACGGGCCATATCAAGTGCGGCGGCAACTACGCAGCCAGCACAAGAGCCGGCGACAAGGCTGAAAAACAGGGCTATTCTCAGGTGCTCTGGCTGGACGGTGTGGAGCGCAAGTACATCGAAGAGGTGGGCGCGATGAACGTTATGTTCAAGATTAACGGCGAGATCGTCACCCCCGCACTCTCCGGCTCAATCCTGCCCGGTATTACCAGAAAGTCCTGCCTGGAGGTGCTGCGCGACGCTGGCTATCCCGTATCCGAGCGACGCCTCTCGGTTGACGAGCTGATTGCAGCTGCCGATAACGGCACGCTGGAGGAGGCTTGGGGCACGGGCACCGCTGCAGTTGTTTCGCCCATTGGCGAGCTTTGCTACGGCGGCGTTCGATATCCCGTCAGCGGCGGCAAGATCGGCGCTGTGACCCAGTCCCTGTACGATACTCTGACCGGTATCCAGTGGGGCAAGATTGCTGACAACAAGGGCTGGACCTACGAAATCTGATAACTTGGAGGAACCATTATGCGCACTCTCATTATTAACGATATCACTCTTTGCACAAAGGCGGCACAGGACGCCCTTTCCTTCCGCGAAAAGGTTCAGGCAGCAAGACTGCTTGGCAAGATGCAGATCTCGCAGATCACGCTACCGCAGATGAAAAGCCATAAGGCAGACGCGCTGCTTGCGCGCACCGTGGCATCTGTTCTGACTGAGACAGTACTGTGCGCGCACATCGCGCCTGATGGATCTGATGCCCAAGAGGTTTATGCCTCGATCAGCTTTGCAAAGAACAAAAAGCTTGCCATGGCTCTGCCCATGTCGCAGGCACAGCTGGAATTTTTCTATCATCTCAAGCCCGCAGGCGCGCTTGATACAGTCAAGAACGGCATTGCAGCGGCGCGCGCACTCTGCCCCGACGTGGAATTCGTCGCCCAGGACGCCGTGCGCAGCGACTATACCATTCTGACCTCCTGCATCTCCGCTGCCATCGACGCAGGTGCTACCTCCGTGACGCTGTGCGATCCAGAAGGATATGCGCTGCCCGGTGAGATGATCGCTTTCATCAACAAGCTCAAGGCCGACGTTCCCACACTCAAGGACGTCACGCTGGGTCTTGCTTGCTCGGACGCTTGCGGCCTGGCACTTGCCACCGCGCTGGAGGCGCTGCAGGCAGGCATTTCGCAGATCTCGGTCTGCAGCCATGGTGCTGAGACACCCAACACCGCCGCTTTGCTGGCAATTCTTGCGCAGAGAAGCGAGCAGCTGGACGTAACCACCTCGGTGCTCTACACCGAGGCAAAGAGCTGCGCGACGGGCGCATCTGCCCTGTTTGACAAAAAAGCGAGCGTCAAGGTGACCTTGACGGCACACCCCGAAAGCGAGGGCTTCCGCCTGGACGCACAGACCGACAAGCACGCCGTGCTTGCAGAGGTTGCAAAGCTTGGCTATTCCCTTTCCGCAGAGGATTCCAACCGTGTCTTTGAGGAATGCAAGCGCATTGCACAAAACAAGGTCATCGGCACGCGCGAGCTGGACACCATTGTGGCAGCCGTTGCTATGCAGGTGCCCTCTACCTATAAGCTGATCTCTTACGTGACCAACAGCGGCAACACCTTTGCCTCCTCCGCACACATCACGGTGGACAAGGGAGGCAAGACGCTGCAGGCCATCTCGCTTGGCGACGGCCCGATCGACGCAGCCTTCAAGGCACTTGAGCAAATCGTGGGGCACCACTACGAGCTGGACGATTTCCAGATCCACGCTGTAACCGAGGGTCGCGAGGCGGTGGGCTCTGCGCTGGTCAAGCTGCGCTCGGGCGACACTTTACACGCAGGCCAGGGCATTTCCACCGATATCATCGGCGCATCCATCCGTGCATATCTTGACGCGCTCAACAAGATCGTTTACAAGGAGGGACGCGCGTGAAGCTTTCGTTTTCCAACCGTAAATGGACGTCCTGCTCCTATGCCGATCTGCTTGCGCTTTGCGATGCGACGGGCATGCAGGGTCTGGAGCTTTACGATGTTGCCGACACGCTCGGTGCTCCCGGTCAGCCCTTTGATTCTGCCTGCGCGCGCAGCACCACGCACACGCTGATCGACAATCACATTACCCCCGTTTGCTTTGATACCTCGGCCGATCTTTCGGATCCCGAGGGAGACTATACAAGCATTCTGCGCTCCTATATCGAGCTGGCGGCTGATTTCCGCGTGCCCTTTGTGCGCGTGCACACCCGCACAGACGAGACCGATTGCTTTGACACCGTATGTCAAAATCTCGAGCCTCTGCTCCCCTATGCCGAAAGCATGGGCGTGACGCTGCTGCTTGAGACCGCGGGCTGCTTTGCGCATACCGACAAGCTGCGCGAGATCCTCAACCGCTTTGCAAGCGACAGCCTGGGCGCGCTCTGGGATATGTACAACACCTGCATCTTAGCGGGTGAATCCCCCGAGACCACCATTACCAACCTGGGCGCGTACGTTAAGCATGTGCACGTTCGTGACGCCAAGGACGGCGAATACTGCTTTATGGGCGAGGGCGACCTTCCCATGGATGAGCTGGTTCGCGCGCTCTCCTCGGTCAATTACGACGGATTTGTATCTCTTGAATGGGATCCCGACTGGATTCCCGATCTTGCCGATCCCGAGATCATTCTGACCCAGTTTGCCACCTATATGGAACGCTTTGCCAACACCGCGCGCGCAAAGGATCACCTGTACGACAACAACGCGCACACCGGCAAGTACGTCTGGAAGAAGGACACTTTGATCGACATGACCTTCTCGCAGGTGCTGGACCGCATGGTAGAGCTGTTCCCCGACCAGTATGCATTCAAGTACACCACGCTTAACTATACCCGTACCTACGCGCAGTTCCGCCGCGACGTGGACAAGTGCGCGCGTGCGCTGCTTTCCCTGGGCGTTCGTCCCGGTGCAAAGGTTGCCGTCTGGGCGACCAATATCCCCGAGTGGTACATTGCTTTCTGGGCGGTCACCAAGATAGGCGGCGTGCTTGTTACCGTGAACACCGCGTATAAGATCCACGAGGCGGAATACCTGCTTCGTCAGTCGGATACGCACACGCTGATCATGATCGACGGCTACAGAGACTCCAACTACCGTCAGATCATCCGCGAGCTGTGCCCCGAGCTGGCCCAGACCCCCGCAGGCAAGCCCCTGCACTGCAAGCGTTTGCCCTTCCTTCGCCGCGTGATCACCTGCGGCTTTGAGGAGCCCGGCGCGCTCTCCTGGGAGGAGGCTTTGACCTACTCCAAAAACACCCCGCGCGAGGAGCTGACCCGCGTTGCGGCCACCGTCTCTCCGCACGACGTATGCAACATGCAGTACACCTCAGGCACGACGGGGTTCCCCAAGGGCGTTATGCTGACGCACTATAACATCGTCAACAACGGCAAATGCATCGGCGACCGTATGGATCTTTCCACCGCGGACCGCATGATGATCCAGGTACCCATGTTCCATTGCTTTGGCATGGTGCTCTCCATGACGGCCTCCATGACGCACGGCGTTTCGATCTACCCCCTGCCCTATTTCTCTCCGCGCCCCGCGCTTGCCTGCATTCACCAGGAGCGCATCACCGCATTCCACGGTGTGCCTACCATGTTTATAGCGCTCCTCGAGCACCCCGACTTTGCCAAGACCGACTTCTCGCACATGCGTACAGGCATTATGGCAGGCAGCCCCTGCCCCATCTCGGTCATGCGTGACGTGGTGGATAAGATGCACATGAACGAGATCACCATCGTGTACGGTCAGACCGAGGCCTCTCCCGGCTGCACCATGTCCTCGACCGACGATCCGTTGGAGGTTCGCGTGGGCACGGTTGGTCGTGCGCTGCCCGAGATCGAATGCAAGGTGGTTGACCCCGAGACGGGCGAAGAGATGCCCGTCGGACAGAACGGTGAGTTCGTTGCCCGCGGTTATAATATTATGAAGGGTTATTACAAAATGCCCCGCGCCACCGCTGCCGCCATTGACGCGGATGGCTGGCTGCACACGGGAGACCTTGCTGCCATGACCGAGGACGGAAACTTCCGTATCACGGGCCGACTCAAGGATATGATCATCCGCGGTGGCGAGAACATTTACCCCAAGGAGATCGAGGAATTTATCTATACCCATCCCAAGGTCAAGGACGTACAGGTCATCGGCGTGCCCGACGAGCAGTACGGTGAAGAGATCATGGCTTGCATCATCCTCAAGGAGGGCGAGGTCATGACCGAAAAGGAAATGAAGGGATATATTCTGGATCACATGGCGCGCCACAAGGTGCCCAAATATATCGACTTTGTGGACTCCTTCCCCATGAACGCAGCGGGTAAGATCCTGAAGTACAAAATGCGCGAGGACGCTGTCAAAAAGCTTGGCTTGCAAAAAGCTGCAGGCATCGTCACCGCATAAAGAAAAGAACCGAAGTCATAAGGCTTCGGTTCTTTTTTCGAGTATCATTCTAAGCGCGGTGCACCGTTACCTCAAGTGTCATCCTGAGCGACTGCCGCGGAGCGGCGGAGTCGAAGTTTTGCGGAGCGGTTATTTCGCAGCAAGCTGCGAAATGTAGCGAAGCAAAACCGCGAATGCCCCGCCTGTCATCCTCGAGCGTAGCGAAGGATCTTGGCGGGGCGAGCGGGATCTGCGCAGGTTTCTAACACACCGCCTGCAAAAGTTACATTCGATGCATGATCGGCAAAGGCAATGTAAACCGGCTATCCGTAGGGGGCGACGTCCCCGACGCCCCGGGCAGGTACAAACTTATTTCTCAATCGGACCGTCCGGGAGGCCGGTCCCTACAATAGATTATTTGTGCTT
>CAZCRV010000078.1:0-9319 GCA_964501175.1 uncultured Clostridium sp. | reverse complement strand
CCAGGCTGTACAGCTTTCGCTGATGTTCAACTCAACGGTTACCGCAACCGCTTCGTTTATCCTGATGTCCGCTTTGGGCTTCCTGGATACATATTGGGCAATCATCGTGCCCGCATGGTGCTCCTCTCTGGGTCTGTACCTGATGAAGCAGTTCATGGATACCAACGTCAACGACTCGGTGCTCGAGTCTGCAAGACTTGACGGTGCAAGCGAGCTTAAGACCTACTGGGTTATCGCAATGCCTATGGTTAAGCCTGCATGGCTGACGCTGATCATCTATTCGTTCCAGGGACTTTGGAACGCAGGTGCTTCGATGTACATTCACTCCGAGCAGCTCAAATCCCTTAACTACGCAATCGGCCAGATCACTGCAGGCGGTATCGCCCGTGCAGGTGCATCTGCAGCGTCCACGGTTATTATGATGATGGTTCCGATCACGGTATTCGTCGTATCTCAGTCCAACATCATTGAAACCATGGGTTCGTCCGGTATGAAAGACTAAGACGGGAGGTAAGAATTGTGAAAAAGATTACAACTATTATATGTGTAGTATTCTCCTTGATGATGATTGCTTCCTGCATGGTCCTGCCTGCTTCGGCAAGCTCCGCATATCAGACCTACACATACTCCATCGACGGATACGCGCTGTATTCGCCTGATGCTTACACCGCCGAAAAGGTCGTTGACTCCACCTACATGGGCCTGGACGTTCCGATCGATAACCCCGGTGACCTGATTTGTGACGACCAGCAGAACGTATACATCGCAGATACTGCGAACAACCGTATCGTCGTCCTGGACCGTTACTACAAGCTCAAGTTCACCATTTCGACCTTCCGTAACGGACAGGGCGTTATGGACAGCCTGAGCGCACCCCAGGGTCTGTTCGTTTCCGAAAAGTACATCTGGGTATGCGATACCGGTGCAAACCGTATCGTCGTGTTCGACAGAAAGGGTAACTTCGACCGCGTAATCGAAGAGCCCGAAAGCCCGCTGTTTGATGACAACTCGGTTTACAAGCCGGTTGCAATTGCAGTAGACAAGTACGAAAAGCTGTACGTGGTATCCTCCACCACCTACCAGGGTATCATCGTTATGACCAGCAGCGGCGATTTCACCGGCTTTATCGGTGCACAGGCTGTTACCATTTCGGCTTGGGAAATTATCTGGAGACGATTCCAGACCGATGAGCAGAGAGAAAACTCTGAGACCTACGTGGCAACCGAGTACAACAACATCGCGCTCAACGGTGACTTCATTTACGTAACCACCTCTACCATTGACGAGAGCTCGGTTATGAGTACCATTTCCTCCAAGGATAAGTCCGGTAAGTACGCGCCCGTTAAGTTGCTCAACCAGGCAGGTGACGAGATCATGCGTCGTAACGGCTTCTATCCGCCTTCCGGTGAAATTGATATTTTCGGTGCAAAATCCACCGACGCCAGCAAGGGTGTTCCCACCGGCGTTTCCACGCTGATCGACGTAGCCAGCGGTCCTGAGCAGACCTGGTCCATCATCGACGAAAAGCGTAGTAAGATCTACACCTACGACTTTGACGGTAACCTTCTGTTCGCGTTCGGCGATAAGGAAGGTAACATGCTGGGTAACATTTCCAGTATCGAGGCTATCTGTTACCAGGGCGACACCATGCTGATCCTGGATAAGGATAAGGATACCATCACGGTCTTTGAGCGTACCGAGTACGGCGACGTGCTCCTGGCAGCAATTGCTGCTGAGAACCGCCAGGATTATACCGAGGCGATCAACCTCTGGACTGACGTGCTCAAGAGAAACTCCAACTTCGACGCAGCATACATCGGTATCGGTCAGGCAATGTACCGCCGCGGTGACTACGAGGAATCCCTTGAATACTTCGAGGCTGCTTACGATACCACTAACTGGTCCATTTCCTACAAGGACATCCGTAAGGAATTCATGTCCGACTACTTCCTGTTCCTTCTGATCGGCATTCTCGCTGTGATCATCGTGCTGGTACTGATCTCCAAGTACATCACAAAGGTCAACAAGAGAATCAAGAAGGCAGACGAGAGACGCACCTATTGGGAAGAGCTGTTGTATGCGTTCTACGTTATGCTGCACCCGTTCGATGGCTTCTGGGACCTCAAGCATGAGCGTCGCGGCTCGCTGCGCGGTGCAGTGACCATCAACCTGATCGTCATTCTGACCTTCTTCTATCAGTCGATCGGTCAGGGCTACCTGCTCAATCCCTATAACACGTATTCCACCATCTGGGGTCAGGCGATCTCGGTATTGGTTCCTCTGTTCCTGTTCATCACCGCAAACTGGTGCTTGACCACTCTGTTTGAGGGTGAAGGCAGCTACAAGGATATCTACATTGCATGCTCTTACAGCATGATGCCTATCCCGCTGCTGATTATTCCCGCAACCATTTACTCCAACTTCGCAATCGAGACCGAGGTTGAGCTGATCACTCTGGTGACCACTCTTGCATTCCTGTGGATGGGTATGCTGATCTTCTTTGGCACGCAGGTCACACACGACTACTCCATCGTAAAGAACACAGTCACGATTTTGGGAACGGTGCTTGGCATGGTATTCATCATGTTCATCGCCATCCTGTTCTCAACGCTGGTCGGTAAGCTGGTATCCCTGGGTACCAACATCGTTACCGAGCTGCAGTACCGCATGTAACGCTACAGATAGGAGGGAAAGGTAATTTATATGAAAATCCAAACAAAATTTATATCTTTGCTCTTAGCTGTATTGTTGATGCTGGGATCTCTGACGGTGCTTTCCGTCTTCAGTGCATCCGCTGAGGAGGAAGATACCAAAGCAGGTACCACCGACAAGAAGGAAGAAGAGGAAGAGATCATCGACTATACCACTCTGGTATTTACAAGCCCCGAAGAAAAGCTTGCTTCCATGCTGGGCAAGGATGGCAAGCCCGGTCCTTGGCTGACCAAGGGCGACTACGAGCTGTACGTAGATGTTTTCTCCGGTGAAGTTGCATACAAGAACATCAAGACAGGCGAAATCCTGTTCACCAACCCCTACGATATCGGTACTTCCACGTTGGGCTCTACCAAAACCAAGAACGAGCTGCTCTCGCAGATCGTCATTCAGTATACCGATAACAATACGTCTCCCATCTTCGTGAGCTACGAAATGGCAGCTCTGAAGGATCAGATCACAGTCAAGCAGATCAAGAACGGTATCCGCGTACAGTATACGCTGGGTAGAGAACAGGCAAGAAAGCTTGTTCCCGGTATGATCAGCATTGAGCGTTTTGAAGAAGTCATTTGTGCTAAGGCTAAGGAAAACGGTATTTCCGACTTCGACTACAGCAAGCTGACCGCTTACTACCTCAAGCTTTCTCTTGAGGGTCTGTCCGAGAGAGGCCGTGCCGAGCTGATCGATGCATTCCCCATCGTAGAAAAGATGGACGTTTACGTATTCGACCAGAACGCATCCGAGACCGAGAAGAACAAGATCGAGGGCTACATTAAGACCTACTGTCCTGAGTACACCTACGAAGAGCTGGACGCTGACCACGCAGAGACCGAGTACGAAAGCCAGGATAAGAACCCTCCGTTGTTCAAGCTGGCGTTGGAATACACGCTGGATGAGCACGGCCTGGTCGTCAGACTTCCCGCAAACGGTATTCGTTTCAACGAGGCTCTGTATCAGCTGGAATCCCTGCAGGTTCTGCCTTACATGGGTGCCGGCAACAGCGCTTACGACGGCTACACCTTCTATCCCGACGGTGCAGGCTCTCTGTATGAGTTCGATGACATTGAGGATACCAAGACCAGAACCGTAAGAGGTAAGGTCTACGGTACCGACTTTGCTTATCACACCATTACCGGTACGTATCAGCAGGCGATCAGATATCCCGTATTCGGCGTTGTTGAAAACACCGTATACTACGATTACATCAAGATCACCGAGGATGCCGAGACGGGGGAGCCGATCGAGGAAGTGACCACCCTTTCGGGCTCTATCGTTGATCAGGTCAACAAGTTCAATGCTTCCGCTTCCGGCGCACAGGATTCCGTTCCGAAGATTGTGCAGGACTTTGGCACTATCATTGGTAACAGTGCAAATACTGTTGTCAAGAGAGAAGAAAGCCGCGGTTACGTTGCCATCATGGAAGAGGGCGACGCTCTGACCGACATCATGACCTACCACGCAGGTTCGCTCAGTGACTATAATACCATTAAGATGGTATTCAACCCCAGACCCAGCGACTCCTACAACCTTCAGGACTCTATCTCCGTAGGTTCGGACGCTACCTGGACGGTCGTCAGTGAAAGAAAGTACGTAGGCAACTACAAGATCCGTTACGTCATGCTCTCCGACAGCGAGCTTGCCGAGGAAAAGGGCGTTGAGGATTACTATGAAACCTCTTGGCTGGGCATGGCTCTTGCATACAGAGATTATCTGGACCGCAACGGCTACCTGACCAGACTGACCGCAGAGGATGTTGAAGACGATATTCCTCTGTACATCGAGACCTTCGGTGCTCTTGAGACCACCGAAAGAATCCTGTCCATTCCCGTGGACGTTATGACCCCCCTGACCACCTTCGAGGATGTCAAGACCATGTATGATGAGCTGGCAGCCGAGGGTATTACCAACATCAACTTCAAGCTCACCGGTTATGCAAATGGCGGTATGCTTTCCATCGTACCCTCCAAACTCAAGTGGGAAAAGGCTGTTGGCGGTAAGGATGGCTTCCAGGAGCTGGTCAACTACGCTGCAGAGGTCAACAAGACCGAGGGCAGCAACTTGGGTATTTTCCCGGACTTCGATTTCTCCTACATCAACGAGACTTCGGCATTTGACGGCGTATCCCTGCGTTGGCACGCAGTCAGAACCATCGACGACCGTTACGCAAGCTACCGTGAATACTCTGCAACCGAGCAGAAGCACGTCAGCCACTATCAGATGGCTATCTCTCCCGCAAGCTTCAGCAAGTTCTATGAGAAGCTTACCAAGAACTATCTGAAGTATGACAATGTCAACGGTATCTCGGTCGGCACTCTGGGTAACACCCTGAACTCCGACTTTGACGAGGATGATCCTTACAACCGCGAGGACTCCAAGGAATTCGTTGCAACCGCGCTTGAATATCTCTCGAGCCAGAAGAACAATCAGGGCGAAGAGATCGAACTGATGAGCGAAGGCGGTAACGCATTCACATGGAAGTTCCTGGATCACCTGCTGGACGTATCTCTTGACTCCAGCCGTAACAACGATGCAGCACATGCAGTTCCTTTCGTGGGCGTTGTACTGCACGGTTACCTCAATTTCACCGGTGCTCCCATGAACATGGAAGGTAATATTCAGTACGCAATGCTCAAGACAATTGAGAACGGCGCATCTCCTTATTACATCCTGTCTTACCAGAACACCCAGAACCTCAAGGATTACTACCTGCTCAGCCATTACTACTCCGTACGTTACGACATCTGGAAGGAAGACGTTATTGAGATGTATGACGAGCTCAACGGCGTACTCGGCGACGTTCAGGATAAGCTGATCATTGATCACGAGTTCTGGACCGGTACCCGTGTTCCGGATAGCGACGAGCTGCTGGACGATATCCAGGCTGTACTGGACGAATACTTCTACGCTGAAGAAAATGCAGGCGAAGTCCTGGCTCTCAAGGATAAGCAGGCAGTCAGCACCGCAAGAAAGCAGGCAAGAGAAGCTGCTGAGGCAGCAATTGCATCTCTGGATGACGCTGCAGCTGCTTTCAAGCAGGCAAACGACATGTACGCTCCCTTTGTAGCAGACTGTGAGGCTCTTGTTGAGTATAAGGCTGCTTACGACGTATACCTTGCAACCGGCATCGACTACGAGGCCTATGCAGAGTATTCGGATGCAGAGGAGGGAACCGAGGAATACGATAAGTATCAGGAATATCTGGACTATAGATCTGCACGAAGCAGATACACCACCACCAGAAACAGACGTCTGAACGATATCGTAAACATTTACAACTACTATGCAAAGGCAAAGACCGCGCTCATCCAGGCTTCTGAGCATCTTGATAATGCCAAGAAGGCTGTTGAAGTCATCAGCGCAACCGAGGGCATGCTTCCCGAGCTGATTGCCGAGGCAGAAGAGTACAGAGACGTGACCGATCTGTATATCAACGGCTCTGACTTCACCATTCTCAAGGACAGATACAAGAAGGACGAGGCTACTTACTCTGTAAGCGAGGATGTAGCAGCTGTTGAAGCTCTGATCCAGAAGTTCGTGGATGAGGCAATTGAGGCAAATCTTGAAACTCTGAATGCTGACCTTGCAGCTGCTGAAGAGACCTTCGCAGAGGCTAAGGAAAAGTACGAGGAGAACAAGGCGATTGCTGAGAGCGAGGCTGCGCTCGAAAAGATCGAGTCCACCTTCGTAAAGGCAACCGAAACCTACAACAAGGCTGTTGCTGCTGCTTACTCCGCAATTCTGAAGGCTTGTGAGCTGACCACTGAGCAGAAGGCAGAGATCAGTGCACTGTGCCACTTCGAGTATGACTATACCAAGCTGTACAACACCGATATCAACAACCTTGCTAAGTATTATGCAGTGACCAAGCTGTGCGAGGTATCCGATTATGAGGAAACTCTGAGCGAGATGCCCACTAAGGTCGATCTTGATTTCACTCAGGATTCCTTTACCGCATATTCCGACAACGCATACAGCATCTATGAGGCTGTTAAGGCGCTGGTTAAGGAATATATTACCGAACAGGACATCGCAAACCGTATTACTCCCGTAGGCTCCTCCGCCGGCTCTAAGGAAGAGGAAGAGGAAGAGACATTTGATAAGTATGCGGTTGAAGAAGGCTCCATCGTTGTTGTCACCTACGGTGGCAAGAACGGCGTTGATTCCGACGCGTATAAGTCCATTATTCTCAACTACAACAACTTCTCCGTAAGCATTGAGTACCAGGGTATGCTCTACACCCTGCCTGCATACGGCTACGTTGTTGTCATGCAGTAAGAAAGGGAGGTGTAGAACATGACTAATGACGCAAAGCTTCAGAATACCATGACCAAGAAGTCTGCGCCCAAGAAGAGAAAAATCGCCTCCTTGGATAAGCGTAAGTCCCGTGTTGGTTGGTATTTCGTATTACCTTTCCTGATCGGCTTCGTTCTGATCTATCTTCCTGTAATTTTCGACTCTGTAAAGCTCAGCTTTTTCAAGATCAACATCCTGCAGGGCGGCGGTTACTCGCTGACCCCTGTCGGATTTGAAAACTATGCGTACGCACTTCTTGAAGACCCCGAATTTGCACAGGTTCTTGTGTCGGGTATGCAGGAACTGGCGTTCGACATTCCCGCAATCATCATTTTCTCGCTGTTCATGGCAGTTCTGCTCAACCAGAAGATGGTTGGTAGAGCAGCATTCCGTGCAATCTTCTTCATCCCCGTTATTCTTTCCACCGGTATCATGGGCTCCATCGAGGCACAGAACATTCTGGGCTCTTACATGGATAGTGCAAGCGGTATCGACGACGGTTCGGGATCAAGTGCCGCGAACGAAATCGTTTCGGCGGTGGATATTGAGCAACTGTTTGCCAACATGAAGGTTGGTACGGAGCTCATGGAAATGGCAGTCGGCTGGATCAACAATATTTACGACATCGTAAACCGTTCCGGCGTACAGATGCTGATCTTCCTGTCTGCACTGCAGTCCATTTCTCCCGCAATTTACGAAGCTTGCCGTATCGACGGTGCAACCGCATGGGAAACCTTCTGGAAGATCACCTTCCCCATGATCAGCCCGATGATTCTGGTAAACGGCGTTTACACCATCGTAGACGCGTTCACGACACAGTCCAACACGGTTATGTCGTTTATTAAGTCGGTGAAGAGCTCTGCAGCTGACGGTGACGTTGTTGCGAGTGCAATGTCCTGGATGTACTTCCTGATCGTTATCGCGATCGTATCGCTGGTTGCTCTGATCTTCTCGTCTTACGTATTCTATCAAAGAAGAGATTAAGGAGGTGAGGAAAGAATGACACAGAATTTGCAAGATAAGCCAAAGGTCTTAAAAGAAAGTAAAAGACGCATCAAGGTTGACTTCGAAAGAACCGATGCCAAGACGCGTTTCAAGGAAAAGTATATCAGTTTCTTCTTCCTCACTAAGGTTATCTGGTTCATTTTTCGACTGGTACTGCTCGTAGGTATCTCCTACGTCGTACTGTTCCCGTTCTTTACCAAGATTTCCGGTTCCTTCATGGCTCCCGAGGATTTCGTAGACGTAACCGTACGTCTGATCCCCAAGAACTGGACGCTGGACATTTACAAAGGCGTTCTGACCGAGCTTGATTACTGGGAAGCTTTTGGTAACACGCTTCTGCTCTCGGGCAGCTGCGCGCTGCTGCAGACCTTTATCTGCGCAACCATCGGTTACGGTTTTGCAAAGTACAAGTTCAAGGGTAACGGCCTGATCTTCCTGTTGGTTATGCTGACCATGATCGTGCCTCACCAGACGTTGGAGCTGTCTCTGTTCATGAAGTTCCGTTATTTCGATTTCTTCGGAATTTTCGGTTTCTTGTCCGGCGGCGGTCTCAAGATTTTCGGTTTCACCTTCTTGGAGGGTGTCATCGATATCATTCCCGATTCCTGGAAGTTCTGGACCTCGAGCGGTTGGAACCTGTGTAACACCTACGTTCCGCTGCTGGTGCTGTCCGCAACCGGTCTTGCGTTCAAGAACGGTCTGTACATCTTCATGCTCAGACAGTTCTTCCGCGGCATTCCGGACTCCCTGGAAGAATCCGCGTACATTGACGGTGCAGGCAACTTCAGAACCTTCATTCAGATCGTTCTGCCCATGTCGGTGCCCATGCTGATCACGGTATTCCTGTTCGCGTTCTGCTGGCAGTGGACGGACAACTTCTACACGGAGCTGTTCTTCACGACCACCAAGACGGTGCTGATGCCTGACATCGTTGATATTCCCAAGTCGCTCAAGACCGACTATGCGGGCCAGAGCCTGTATTATGCGGCAATTCGTAACACCTGCGGCTTGTGTATCATCGCACCGCTGATCATTCTGTATCTGTTCGGACAGAGATACCTTGTTGAAGGCATTGAGCGTTCGGGTCTGACCGCAGAATAATCACAAGAAAAACAAAAAATGGGGCTGTCGCGAAAGCGACAGCCCTTATTTTGTTGAGTAGGAAAAATTTTCGCTACCACCACCCCAACGGACAGGATGATAGTTTCGCTCGAGCCTTTTCAGAAAGGCATGGTGGCGTGTGAATGTCGTTATACGTTCGAGTGTAAGTGACGCCACCCGATGCTGAATTTCTGCGAAATTCAGCATC
>CAZCRV010000077.1:388-9544 GCA_964501175.1 uncultured Clostridium sp. | reverse complement strand
GGGTGTAGCAAAGACCGCCCATGTTGGGATGGAACAGAATTGCCTCGGAAAGGCCCTTGAAGCGCGCCTTGAAGCCCTGCTCGTCCGTAGGAGCCTGGCCATAACCCCAGCCGATATTGCGATCGGCATCCGACCAAAGCGTGCCGCCGTACTCGCTGACAAAGGTGCAGTTGCACCAGCATCTGTACTTCTCTTCCTTATAGTGACCCACCACGTGGCCGTGCACGTCGATCTTCTCGCCCCCGGCCAAGGGTGCAAGTCTCTTTGCAAAGGTCTCGGGATTCTGATCGTAGTCGTGCAAATCAAAAATATCGGTCAGCTCGTCCTGGTGTACCCAGCCCGATGCGTCAATGTACAGTCTTGTGGGGTCGTAGCCGCGGGTCATGGCCGCCAGCGTCTTCATAAACAGTCTGTTCTGATGGGGCACACTCTCGTTGATGGGACACCAGCCGATGATGGCGGGATGGTTGAAGTCTCTTTCCATGATCTCGTGCCATTCGGGCAGGAAGTTTTCAAACACCTCGGTGCGCGAGGAATCCTGTACCCAGTTTGCATGCTCGCCCCAAACGATATAGCCCTGCTTATCGCAATAGGAAAGGAACAGAGGCTCAAATACCTTCTGGTGCAATCTTGCCCCGTTGAAGCCCATGGCCATGGAGCGATCCACGTCGGCATACAGCTCTTCCACACTGGGAGCCGTATAAATACCGTCCGGATAGAAGCCCTGATCAAGCACCAGTCTCATAAACACGGGCTTGTGGTTGAGGTACATGATACCCTTGCGGCATTCCACGCATCTCATACCAAAATAGCTCTTAGCCACGTCGTCTCCGCATTTGATTTCAAGATCGTACAAGCGGCCGTTGCCGACCTCCCAGAGGTGCAGCTCGGACAAAGCCATGCGCAAGGTGCACTTGCCGCCGTGCGCCGTGCCCTTGGCGGTGCCGACTACCTTACCCTCGTAGCTTGCAGTCAGCTCCACGGGGGTATTCTCGCCGCCCTTGACGTGCAGCTCGGCAGTCAGGGTACAATCGTCGATATCGGTAAAGTAACGTGCGCTCTGCAAATACACCTCGGGCACGCACTCCAGCCATACCGTCTGCCAGATACCGGTGGTTCTGGTATAGAAACAACCGAACGAGCCATACTGCGGGCTCTGCTTACCTGCGGGCTGATTGCCCGAACGAAGATCGTCAATAGCACGAATAGTGATGGTATTCTCTCCCTCGGTAAGTGCCTTTGTAATATCCACGGTAAAGGCTACGTAGCCGCCGATATGATAATCCAGCCACTTGCCGTTGACCCAAACGTCAGCCTTGTAGTCGCATGCGCCAACGTGCAAAAGCACTCTCTTGCCGCCCTGCCAGCCCTCGGGCAAGGTAATTTTCTTTCTGTACCAAACGCAGCTGCAGAAATCGGTATCGCCAATCCCCGAAAGCACACTCTCACGGCAAAAGGGTACGGTGATCTGCTCGGTGTAGGGTGCGTCGCCCGCAAGGCCGCGCGCTTCACCGCTCTGAGCGCGGTCGGTCATGTATTCCCAGGGGCCGTTGAGGTTCAGCCAGGCATCTCTGACGAGTTGAGGGCGCGGATATTCCGCGCGAGGGATGTTGTTTTGCATAGCAATGTCCTTTCAATTTATATCATTATCATTTATTGCAAAATACAAGGGAGACCTCACGGTCTCCCTTGGCTTTCATTCAAGCTTTATTCGGGCATGATCAGGCCGTAGGTGCCATCCTGTCTTTTATATACAACGCAGGTCGTGCGGGTCTCGTCATCCACGAACACGAAGAATTGGTGTCCGATCAGATTCATCTGCAAGATCGCTTCCTCGGGCGGCATGGGCTTATAGGGGAAGGTCTTGGTGCGGATGATCAGATCCTGCTCCTCCTCCAGATCCTCGGGGAAAAATTCCTCGATGGGGAAGGCATCCTCGCGCAGTCTCTTGGACAGCTTGGTTTTATTCTTACGGATCTGACGCTCGATTGCGTCAATTGATTGATCCAGCGCATCTCTGAACGAGTCTGCGCCGACCTCGCTGCGGAACAGAGTTCCCTGTGCATTGATGGTGATTTCCAAGGTGGACACGTTACGCTTACGGCTGAGCGTAACGGTTGCGTCAGGCTCGACCTTAAAATACCGATCAAGCTTGGCCAGCTTCTTTTCAATCAGGGCTTTCGTGTCTTGATACACGTTGATTTGTCTGCCGATAATGTTGGTCTTCATAAGTGCCACCTCCGTTTTTATTGCAAGTGTCGGGGCATTCCCCACTCTCCTTGCACTTACATTATAGCATACGTTTGTGAATTTGTAAAGTATCTACCATGAATTTTTTGTTTTCTTATCAAACAATGTGCAAAATGCCAAAGGTGAGCCACTCCCCCGCCATCGTGTTTTTTGCCCCCACAGAGGAGATTTTTCTCCCCTTTTTTGTGCATTGCAACAAAAAGAGAAAAACGGTCAATACTGTATTGACATTTGATAAAAAAGTGGTATAATTAACACGTTAATCGTTAACTGACTAATTATTTTGAAGTAAACTTTTACGGAGGTCTGTTTCGTGCAAGAAAACAATCATTTACCCCCTCGGGATTCTGACAAAGCGCGCGCAGTCATCAAGCAATTCGTCCAGGCCGACCGATTACACCGCCAGGCCGTGGAAGCCACCATTACAGCGCAGACGGGTCTGCACCGCTCGCAGCACATGCTTTTGATGCGGCTGGCACGTTGCGGCATTCCCTCCCAAAAGCAGCTGGCAAAGGATCTGGGCGTCAGCCCCGCAGCCATTGCCGTCTCGCTCAAGCGGCTGGAATCCGACGGCTACATCACCAAGGATGCGGACGTGGACGATTGCCGCTGCAATCGCATCTCGCTGACCGAAAAGGGTCATGGCGTGGTGACCAAAACCTGTGCGCTGTTCGACTGCATTGACAAAGCCATGGTGGAAGGCTTTGACGACGCCGAGCTGGAAGCTCTTTTGCAAGGGCTTGCAAGAATTGAGCAGAATTTGCACAAGCTGCTCGCCACTCAACAACAATAACCCCCCAGAAAGGAATCCCCCGTTATGAAACGTTGGCTGAAATACGTAAAACCGTATCTGCCCCATTTTATCCTCGGCCCGCTTTGTATGATCATCGAGGTGCTTGGCGAGGTGCTTATGCCCCAATACCTGGCTCAGATCATCAACTTCGGTGCCTCATACCAGTCACTTAAGAACTTCTCCATCCCCGTCTTTGACGGCGCGTGGAGCACGCTTGCCATCCCCGAGATGGCAGAGGCTTTGACTTCTACCTCTGTTTGGTACATGATCGGCGTTTGCGGTATGATTGTGCTGACCGCTCTCTTGATGATGGCGGGCGGCGTCGGTGGTGCATACTTCGGCGCAAAGGCAGCCGTATTCTTTGCATCTGACATCCGTCGCGACGTCTATGCAAAGGTGCAGTCCTTCTCCTTTGCCAATATCGACAAATTTTCCACAGGCTCGCTTGTCACAAGACTGACCAACGACATCACGCAAATGCAGAACTTCGTCAACGCGCTTTTGCGTATGGCGCTGCGCTCCCCCGGTATGCTGATCGGCGGTCTGGTCATGGCCATTACGCTCAAGCCCCGTCTTTCCCTGGTACTGGCAGTCACCATCCCTCTGATGCTGCTCAGCATCCTTCTGATCGTTACGCGCGGATTTTCCATGTTTGCCAAGGTGCAGGAGCGCATTGACGGTCTGAACAACACGGTACAGGAAAGCATTACCAACGTGCGCGTGGTCAAATCCTTCGTGCGCGAGAAGCAGGAGACCGACAAGTTCAAGGCGGCCAACCGCGATCTGCGTACCACGGGCACCAACGCGGTCAAGATCATGATCACGCTCTCGCCCGTTATGACCCTGTTTATGAACGCGACCACCATCGCCGTGCTTTGGTTTGGCGGCCACATGGTGGTGGACGGCATGCCCATCGGCGACCTCTCCGCATTCATTACCTACGTCAACCAGATCCTTAACTCGCTGATGATGGTCACCTTCCTTCTGATGATGTCCTCCAGAGCGCTCGCATCCTGCAAGCGTGTTGGCGAGGTGCTGGACGAAAAGCTTGACCTGGACGACGCCGAGGCAAAATGCAAGGAGCAGCAGGTCACGAACGGCAAGATCGAATTCAAGAACGTTTCCTTCCGCTATTTCAAGAACAGCGAGGACCGCGTGCTTTCGGATATCAATCTGACCATTGAAGCAGGCTCTACCGTGGGCATCATCGGTCCGACAGGCTGCGGCAAGACCTCGCTTGTCTCCATGATTCCCCGCCTTTACGACGTAGACGAGGGGCAGGTGTTGGTGGACGGCGTGGACGTGCGCGACTACTCGCTCTACCATCTGCGCGAGGGCGTTGGCATGGTGCTGCAAAAGAACGTGCTGTTCTCGGGTACGATCGAAGAAAATTTGCGCTGGGGTAACCAGGACGCAACACAGGAGCAAATCCGCACGGCTGCCGAGCACGCGCAGGCACACAAATTCATTCAGAACTTCCCGGACAGCTACGACACCAACCTGGACCAGGGCGGTACCAACGTATCGGGTGGCCAGAAGCAGCGTCTTTGCATTGCACGCGCACTGCTCAAGAACCCCAAGATCCTGATACTCGACGACTCGACCAGCGCAGTTGACACCGCAACCGAGGCGCAGATCCGCGCAGCCTTTGCAGGCGAGCTCAAGGGCTCAACCAAGATCATCATCGCCCAGCGTATCTCCTCCGTGATGGATGCGGATTGCATCGTAGTCATGGATCAGGGTGAGATCACCGGCATCGGTACACACCAGGAACTCTTGGAAAACAACGAAGAATACAAAGAAATTTATATTTCCCAGATGGAAAGCAAGCAAAATCAGACCGCGACGCCCGTCGCACAGGCGAAGGAGGTGAGGGCATAATGGCAAAGCGTAACCTTGAAAGCCTGCAAAGACAGTATTCCAAATCCTCGCACAGTGGCCCGGGCGGTCCCGGTAGCCCCGGCGGCGGAGGCCCCAGAGGCGGCGGATCTCGCGGCAGAGGCATGGGCGGCAAGCCCAAGAACGCAGGACAAACCATCGCGCGACTGCTGAAATACCTCAAGCCGCACGCGTGGGCCATGATCCTTGTGCTGATCTGCATGCTGACGCACACTGTCACCGCGCTGATCGGCTCCTACCTGCTCTCCCCCGTTATCAACCACATAGCGGGCGTTCCCATGGCAGAGGACGCCAGCGTCTTTACGCGCCTTGCGGACAGCGCCATCACCGCGCTGACAACCTTTGGCCCAATCAGTGCTCTGATCGAGCTTCTGAATCTCAGCGGCCCCTTCCCCTACCTGTTTGCGGCGCTGTGCATTTTCGTGCTGATCTACGGCTGCGGCATCATAGCCTCCTACGCCCAGGCAAGACTGATGGTGCACATCACCCAGTCCTCGCTGGAAAAGCTGCGTAACGATCTGTTTGAAAAGATGCAAAAATTGCCCGTTCGCTACTTTGACGCAACCCCCACGGGCGAGACCATGTCCCGCTTTACCAACGATGTGGACAACATTGACAACATGCTCTCCAATACCCTGACCTCTCTGATCTCGGGTATCATCACGCTGATCGGTACGTTCGTGTTCATGCTGACCACCAACGTATGGCTGACGCTGATCACCATCGCCTTTATCCCGATCTTCGCCCTTGGCGGCGCGGTACTTGCTAAGCGCTCCCGTAAGTTCTACAAGCAGCAGCAGGCAGCGCTGGGCGCGGTCAACGGCTACATTGAAGAAACGGTCTCGGGGCAAAAGGTCATCAAGGTCTTCAATCACGAGCAGGAATGTGAAGATGAATTCGGCCTGCTCAACCGCGATCTGCGCGGCAAACAATATCGTGCCATATTCTGGGGCGGTATCATGGGCCCGATCATGGGTAATACCAGCCAGATCACCTTTGCGTTTACCTTGGGCGTGGGCGGCATTATGATGCTGCTGACCGGCTTTACCCCCGGTGAGCTGACCGTTTTTGCCAACTACTCCAAGCAATTCTCCTTCCCCATTACCAACATCTCACAGCAAATGACCACCGTGTTCTCGGCACTTGCGGGTGCTGAGCGCGTGTTCGCAGTCATGGATCAGGAGCCTGAGGCACCCGACGTCGAGGGCGCGATCGATGAAAACACCCCCGGTCATAACGGTATTTCGGGTGACGTGGTCTTTGAGAACGTGACCTTTGGCTACGTGCCCGAAAAGACGGTGCTTAAGAACATTTCGCTCTACGCGCATCCCGGTCAGAAGATCGCATTCGTCGGCTCGACCGGCGCGGGCAAGACCACCATTACCAACCTGCTCAACCGATTCTATGACATTGAATCGGGCAGTATTACCATCGACGGCATTGATATCAAGCAATACTCGCGCGATTATCTGCGCAAGAATATCGCCATGGTGCTGCAGGATACCCATCTGTTTACCGGAACGGTTATGGAAAACATCCGCTACGGCAGACCAGACGCCACCGACGAGGAGGTCATCGCAGCTGCCAAAACGGCCAGCGCGCACAGCTTTATCATGCGACTGGAAAACGGCTACCAGACCAAGCTGGAGGGCGACGGCGCAAACCTTTCGCAGGGTCAGCGTCAGCTGCTCAACATTGCGCGCGCTGCGCTTTCCAAGGCGCCTATCCTGGTGCTTGACGAGGCAACCTCCTCGGTTGACACGCGTACCGAGCGACACATTGAGCACGGCATGGACAGACTCATGAAAAACCGCACCACCTTTGTCATCGCCCACCGCCTTTCCACGGTGCGCAATTCCAACGCCATTATGGTGCTGGAGCAGGGCGAGATCATCGAACGCGGCGACCACGACGCACTGCTCGAGCAAAAGGGCAGATACTACGAGCTCTACACGGGTGTCAAGGAGCTTGATTAAAGCAAAATTGAAACAGCTGCGCATGAGGCTGATGAAATAGCAGAAAAATAGCAGGGATTTGTTCAAGCATGAACAGATTCCTGCTGCTTTTATTTATATACAGGATGTGAGAGAACGGCGAGATGGGAACCCCCTCCACCGCTCTCTCACATCCTGTATTCCCGGAATCAATCACATATAAAAAATCCCATGATCCATGTCTGAATATCCACTCTCGGTAGATTTTTTCAACCGAAATTGAACGCAGCGGTTCTTGCTTTTCTTTTCAAATGTGCTATACTGTAAGCAGAGCAAACGTTTGTTACTTATAAAATAAGGAGTATCATATGGAAATGAATTTTTCTCAGACGATCAAATCCCTTCGCAAGGACCGCGGGAATACGCAGGAGGAGCTTGCCAATTACCTCGGCATCTCGGTGCAATCGGTTTCCAAATGGGAGCGCGGCGACGGTATGCCCGACATTTCCCTGTTACCGCACATCGCTGCATTCTACGACACCACCGTGGACTACCTGCTTGGCTGCGATGCCGTGCGCACACAAAAGGCCATTCAGTCCTTTAAGGAGCAGGAGCAGGCATTGGTCAACAAAGGCAAGCGCCGCGAGTCCCTGGAGCTGTGCAGAGAGTACCAAAAGAAATACCCGCACAACGAAACCGTGCTCCACCATCTGATGCACGATCTCTTCATTGTGAACAAAATCAATCACAGCGAAGAGATCATTGCCATTGCAGGCAAACTGCTTGAAAGTAAAACGCCGGAGATCCATTTTGACGCCTTGCGGATGCTTGCAATGACGCATGCAGCCATTGGGAACGATCAGCTCGCCATTGATTATGCACGTCAAGTGCCCACAAATAAGGATATACTTCGCCTGGTGCTCAAGGGCGACGAGTTGGTCGAGCATTGCAAATGGTATTTCTGGAAGGTCTGCGACGAGCTTTATATGGCAGAGAGCAGATTGACTACCTGCCCCGAAGCAGGCTATACTCCCGCGGAACGCCACGCCATCCGTAAGGCGATATACGATATCTTCCATATCGTTTTTTCGGACGGTGATTTCGGCTTTTGGGAAAACAGACTTGCAAGCGCTTGCCGCGGCTTAGCTCTCTGCTCTGCAGAGATGGGCGAAATTGACCAAGCATTTGCCGAACTGGAGGAAATGTGCGAGCATCTTGAAAATTACGCCAAATTCTCAACCATTGATCACACCTCACCCATGGTCAAGGGCTTGCATTACGAGGACGCGCAGGTTGGCAGAACCGGCGAGCGAAGCCTTGCTTCCACCTATCTTGGTCACATGGATGCAAATCCGTTGTTCCAATCCATAGCGCATGACGCTCGCATGGCAAGCATTAAGCAAAGACTGCAAGCGATCGGATAAAATAATATCAAAAATTTTCATCTCTCCTATTGACAACGCGATTACATTGTGTTATAATTTGAACATAGCAAGCGTTCGCCCGACTGTATTTATGGAGGTTTGACATGAAATTCTATCCCCCGCGCTCACTCAAGAATGACAAGCTCGAAAAGCTGATCTGGTTTTTGCCGGGGCTTGCTTCCACGCTTTTGGTCATTTTCATCGGCATTTTATATATCACGCCGTTTCTGCTGATCGGTACAGCGCTGTTTTATATGCACGGATGGATCGCGCTGCTGGTGCCCGCGCTGGGCGTGGCGCTGGTTGGAATTGCGCTGCTTTGCGTCATTGCGCGCTACCGTTCCAAGTCCATGCATCTGATCCGCAAGGTCTGCAAGCAGCAGGGATACTCGCTCAAGGTGCGCCACAACGTGCTGACCACGGCGGTCACGGCGCGCAAGGGCCCCGACATGGTGATCGATGCGGGCGAGGAGATTTTTGCGATCAAGTACATGCCCATTCTGCACCGCCAGCTGCAGGTGACCTTTAACCGCACGCACGCGACCATGCAGAACACCTTGCGCTTTATGACCAAGCCCATGTTCCCCATTCCGGTCAAGAAAAAGCTGAAATTTGAAACGGACGGCATTTTCGTGCGCCCCGACCAGAAGCTGGTCAAGGTCATGCTGTTCTGCCCCTCCCCGGTGCGCGTGTACGGCTTTAAGGAGAAGGACGTAGCGGGCAGCGGCCTTTTAGGCGACGATTACAAGCCCGACGTGACCGGCATGACCATGGTGGTACAAGCCTCAATGCACGGCAACAAGATGCGCATGGCCACGCTCAAGCCCCTGGAAACCGACTACAACGAGTTTGAGAT
>CAZCRV010000077.1:0-378 GCA_964501175.1 uncultured Clostridium sp. | reverse complement strand
AACGGCATGCAGGACGTTTGGGGTACGTTCACCTTTGGCGGCTTTGCGTTTGCGAGATTTCTGGAAAGACTCGAATTTGAGCGCAAGGTCAATAAGGAAAGAGCTCATAGACAGAGTAAGGACGCGTGGGAGAAATACAGACACGGGTAACGGACACGCGCTGCCAGGATGAAAGTTTTCGCGTCGCTTCCCCCCAACGGATCACCTCCACAGGATGAAAGTTTTCGCCCGCCTTTTTCAAAAGGCGGCAGGTCGAGGGCAGCGCCCTCGTCGCTCGTCGCAACGAGCGAAATGACTCGGCGTTTTTGGTTCTTTTTGCGCCCGCGGTGCCAAAAAGAACGGAAACGGTTTTCTCACATAAACAAAAAAGGGAGTTAC
>CAZCRV010000076.1:0-9598 GCA_964501175.1 uncultured Clostridium sp. | reverse complement strand
TTGTAAGAATCCCAAAGCGATTTCCACGACGGAGGTTGCTTTGGGATTTTTGCGCCTGCCCAATGCCCAATCCACCATGCGCACAATGCACAAAAAATATTGACAAGCAAAAGAATATATGGTATAATATTATAGGCCACCGGCCGCGTGGAGTCTCAAAATAAATAAAAAGGAGTGATGAGAATGAAAATGACCCCCACGACCCTTGACCGTAAAACGAATAAACTGCGTTTTTTACGTTTGCCTTAGCAGTATGGCTATTGATTGTAGCTATGCCCATCTCGGCGTTTGCAGAGCTTTTGGAGCTTGAAACGCAGCCCATTGAAGACTCGACCGTATATGTTTTGGCCGAAGACAACACAAAACGTACGGAATTTGAAAAGCATTACTATTGCTCCGACGGTACTTTTGTTGCCGTTACCTATCCTGAAGCGGTGCATTATCAGAACGAGCAGGGCGAATGGGTGGACGTAGACATGCGTCTGGCAAGTGGCAATGCTGCACAAGCGTATGAAAGCCAAAGCGGTAATTTTAAAACCACGTTTTCAAAGCCCGGTACAAAGTCGGATGCAAGCGTAATGTCTGCCGGTGCAATGTCTGCAAATGCGCCCGCGGTAAACATGCAATCCGGAGATTATAACTTATCTTGGAGCTTGACCGGGATAAAACCGACGGATGCTTCTGTCAGCACGTATGCTTTGAATGCTGCTATTGAAAACGGCAATACTGTTCTTTCTGCTTCTGCCGATACGGAAGTGCACGTGAAAGGCGGTATGAAAACCGCACAAGCTGCATTTTCTGTTTCCAAGATTCCCGTGACAGATCCTGATGCGTTTTCTCTGCCGTCTGCATCCAATCAAGTGATCTATGAGGATATTTTTGGAGAAGAGCAAAACGTTTCTGTCAGGTATTCCGTTTCCATGAATAAGATTGAGGAAGATATTCTGATCACAGCGCCTACGGATATCACTTCCTTTTCCATGCAAGTGAATTGTGGTACACTGACCCCCGTACTGAATGCGGATAATAGCGTTGATTTTCTTGACAATTCGGGGAATATGGTATATCATGTAAGTACACCCTATCTTGTAGATGCTGCCTTTGCGGTTTCGTATGACGTTGAAGTTACGTTGACGGAGCAGAACGGCATCTGCACGATCACATATACTCCCGATGCCGAGTGGATGAACGCCCCCGAGCGAGAGTATCCCATTATGCTTGATCCTGCGGTGACGACAAGAGATTATAATACGTCTATTATGGATACTTATGTTGAGAGTAACACGCAAACTTGCCATTTATCCAATCAATATCAGTGCCTTGCCGGGTTCGGGAAACTACATATTGCATGCGCCCGGGACTACTTCGGAAAATTTGCGTATGTTTGTGTTGAAGCAAAATACTTCCACCGGAGCCTATAATCTGGAATTATCTCCTTACTCAGAAGACAGTATTGTAATAGGTACAAGCTACAATGGTGTTCGTTGGTACGAAGTAGGATATGATCTAGGTTATAAATATTTCTATGGGCAATCATATCAAACATATGAAGCACTGTATCCTGAACAAACATACGCAGCAAATCAAACTTTTATTAGGAATGCTGTTTATAATAACGACACAATATATTGTTCTCATAATCCTGATGAATATTTTGATTTGGTTAATGGTATACGAAAAAATGATACAGCTTTCGCAAAGGAATTAGAACTTATCTATAACATTTGTGGAAGTATAATGTTTGAATCAGGTACCATAATTAAAGGGCGAACTGTATGGAAAATAAATTATACAAAGTAACAAGATAGGAGAAATTATGGTTTCTACATACAATTCAATTTTTGCACTATCGGATTCCGAACCTAAATTACACTTTGAAAAGCACATCGAGCATACACAACTTGGTCTGTGTTTTAATAAAGTTGTTCAAGATGCAACACAATTAAATATAGTAGCAAGTTATATTTGTTTCAATGGAGATTGGGTTTCTTTATATATCAAAGCAAGAGATATAGAAGGTGGTCATTTTGGATGTGTTGAGGTTATTCGAGAAACTGATATTCGCGATTTACAAAATGAATTGGTTAAGAAGATATGGGATTCATTTTTATGCAGCCTGCAAGAATTAAAAATGGATCCGCCTCCGGAAGTTTTTTCTCATCTCCAAGTTTCTCTGTATGATTTTTGCAAATTCTCTCGCATTGGCTTTTTTATGCAATATTCGAAAGAATTGCAGGAATATCTACAAGATAAATTCCCGCTTGTCAAGATATATATTCGATTTAAAGATGATGAAACATATTTTTATTACATGATATTTGAATCCGCAAAAGATCAAGCTTTAGCAGATTCAGTATACGGGATACATAATATCATAAACTGTGTCTATGAGTTTTGTATTCAGTATGATACATATCACGTTTTTGATTCCTTTGTTCCATTTCCGCACATTACCACAAAAGTGGAACTTGAAAAAAACGGGGAAATGATGCAGGTTATCAGGGACAATCCAAACTTTAAAAGCAACTTGTTCTAACCAAATATACTAAAGATAACTTAACTGGGGACGGAGAATTGTTACGCCGCGACACGCCCGAACATGACACAAAAACCGATCATGCGGTGTAACAATGGCCTGTCCCTTACGTTGCGCGCAACACGCATAATCCCTTATAGTAAAGGAAAAACAATGTAACAGAGAACCGTCGCTTGTTATAAATTTTTATATCGGTACAGTTATAGCATAAAAACGAACAAAAGTCGGATAAAATCATAAAATCATAAAATCATAAAAACTTTTGCGTAAACACTTGACATTCCGATATGTTTGGTGTATAATACCAAAGGATATAACGGAAGTTATGTTTTAGGGTGACAAGAGTAATCCGAACTGGTTTTTTGGCGACAAATATTCGCCATCAGTTCGTCAAACGCCTTGAATGTATCCATATACTATCTTCGGCGTTTTCCTGCTGCTGACAAATATTTGTCAGCCAAAAAATCTCCGACCTCAAAGCCTCAATTTTTGAGTGATTTTTGGTGCGGAGGACAACGCAAGGTACCAACCTTGATAGGACGACAAGCCTAAAAGCACCTAAAATTCAGGTTTTGAGGCTAGTTCGGATTACTCTTGTCACCCTATTCACTCTTGGCCGACGCGAGGGGAGGGAAATAGATAATGGCAGAAGTAAGACTCAAGGAAGGCGAAACCCTGGATAGCGCTCTGAGACGTTTTAAGCGTCAGATGGCTCGCTCCAACGTTCTTGCCGAGCTCCGTAAGAGAGAATGCTACGAGAAGCCCAGCGTAAAGCGCAAGAAGAAATCTGAAGCAGCGCGCAAGAGAAAGTATAAGTAATTATAGCAATCAAGAGGTTAAGTCACAGACTTGACCTCTTATTGTTTTATCTACCTCAAAAATGAAATTGGAAAATGGCAAAGTAGTCAAAAAATCGAAAAGAAGTTAGTTAATCTGACGAAAATCCGGTTTTCGTGTTGACAGTGCCAAAATGGTTGTGTATAATGAAAAAATGGAGCAATCCAAATACAAAGAAGAGGTATGATAACATGAAAAAGATTCTTTCCATGCTGGTCCTGGCTGCTATGCTGCTGTCCGCCATGGCGCTGACAGTATCCGCTGCAGAGTATGATTATATCAATCAGGCAGATTACTATGAGCATGAAGCCACAAAAAGAGATGAGATCTACGATGGTGAAGCAGGTATTGCCACAACCAAGTGGACGGTGCCTTATCTTCCCGTAACGCCCGAGCTTGACGGTAAGATCAACGTTGGTGAGTACGAAAGATTTGAAAATTATGAAGACTATCTGACCTATGCAATGCGTACCAATAACGGTAAGAATTCCGTTGATGAATTTTACACATTTTTGGATGCTGCCAAGCCCGGTTTCTTTGATGCATACTGGGGCTGGGACGGTCAGTATCTGTACATGGCGTTTGATATGGACTGCTTCGACGGTTATTTCTGTGACCCCAGCGTGAACGGTGCCTCTTACCTGTATGCTTGCACCGCAGTACAGTTCGGTCTTGGACAGGCAGACGCTGAATACAGACAGTTCAGCGAGACCGGCTTTGGTATCAACCCCGATGGCAACACCGGCGTGACTACCAAGTGGTTGGGCAACTACATTCCCGATGATACCAAGGACATTGCAGGTGAATACAATGAAACCACCAAGAGATTGACCATTGAGTTCAGAATCAATCTTCAGCTGGCTATGGATATGGATGAAACCGTTCAGAACGGTGATCAGGCAAGAATGTGCTGGCTGCTCAGCGTCGGTGGCGACGGTGATAACCTTCGATGCAAGCAGGTTTCCTTCTGCCACGGTATCGGCGGCACCCAGTCGGGCAAGGCTGCGCAGTACTTTGCAACCATTACCTTTGACGGTCTGCCCGCAGACGTTGAGATTCCGATCGAGGATCGCGTTGAGATCAGCGAGATCGACAAGGAATACGACCTGCGCGACTTTGTCAGCTTCAAGCTGGACGAGGCGGTGGATTCCTTTACCGGCAACAATGCCACCATTGAAAAGATGACCGAGGGTGACGAGGACTTTGTCAGAATTACCGCCACCGATGACGG
This sequence comes from uncultured Clostridium sp., assembly GCA_964501175.1. Classification (GTDB taxonomy): domain Bacteria; phylum Bacillota; class Clostridia; order Oscillospirales; family CAG-272; genus SVQP01. The sequence goes on along the minus strand of CAZCRV010000076.1, from coordinate 4,994 downwards.
GGCGTACATTTACGGTAACAAGTATCCTGTCAGCGTAAGCAGCGATACCAAGTACTGTGTAATCAAGTACCGCACCGCCAGCGCCAAGGCTGCTGACCTGGGTGTGATATACAAGTCCACCTCGCTCAAGCAGTATGACCTGGAAGAGGCCGCATATGAGACCATGGTTGCTGACGGCAACTGGCATTACCTGTATATCGACATGGCCGGCGAGACTCACTGGCAGGACTGGATCGTTTCCATGGGTATCGTTCCGTTCCTGAACGTTGAGGGCACTGCAGGTGAGTACGTGGATATCGCCTGGATCAAGTTCTACAACGACGATCCTTGGGACATCGAGGAATATGAGAACGACAGAAATGCGATCTCTACTCCCACCGAGGAACAGACTACCGAGGAAGTGACCACCCAGGAGGTTGCCACCGAGCAGGCTACCGAGGATGCGACCACCGAAGCTCCCCAGACCGAAGAGAAGGGTTGCGGCGGCATCATTGGTGCAGGCGCACTGGTAGCAATCATCGCTTTGGGTGCATGTGCCGTTGCTAAGAAGAAGGACTGATTTCTTTCTGAAAACCAAAATAATTAGGGGCTGAGTCTTGTGACTCAGCCCCTTTTTAGGTAACATTATTCGTAAATTTCAACCTCAATGATACTGAACCAGTTTTCCCCCTCGCGCCGGAATCGAATATAGCGGGCGTCCAGATCAAGATCGGTCAGCGTAACAAACAATTCGTCCTTTTGTCCGTTGTGAATGGTGGTATAGCTTAGGCCGTCGGTTGAAATCTCGATGCGGTAGGGAACCCAGGCGGATTCCAGAATGGCGCTCAGCTGGCTAAAATGGGTCACCTTTCCAAGGTCAATCTGCAGCCAGGCCTCTCCGGAGGGGAGCGAGCCCCAGCGCGTTTCAATGTTTCCGTCGCAAGCATACTGTGCAAGATACGCGCCTTCGTGATCGGTTGCAGTCACAGTTTTGCCCAGCGCCAGATTTGTCTTGGCTGCTGTGTCGGGACGTGCTGCCTTGTCCTGCTCGGTGGCCTCGTATATGCAAATCTCGTAGATCGAAACGTAATTGCCCTTGGGAATACGCAGCTTGATGTAGCGAGCGGTCTGTCCGTACAGATTGAACCTGCACGCACCCGTGGCGGCATCCTGGCGGTAAATGCCTATAGCTTCATAATGCTCACCGTCCTCGGAAACCAGAACGGTGAAGGGCACGTGGATCGATTCCCAAGCGATATCGATCTCACCGACCTCATAGCGCTGTTCCAGATCGACAACAAAGGTATGAACAGCCTCGGAGGTGCCAAGGCCGCTCCAGCGCGTAGAAGGAATGCCGTCCACGGCAAACTTGGCGGCCAGGGAGTCGCTTTCGTGTCCGTTGTCAAAGGCGGTCTTGCCCAGCGCCAGGTTTTCCTTTTGAGGCGTGGGCTCGGGGATGGTGTAGGAATGCTTTTGGATGTGATCGAATTCACAGTCGGGAGTGGCGATATTGGTCACGTCGCGCAGTACGGTCTGTTGGTAGCTGACTGTGGCGGTCGCCTTGATATCGGTGGCGGATGCGGCCAGCGAGAAGGTGTAATCGCCGCCATCGATGATATAACGGCTGTTTTGGGTGTCGTAGCTTTCCAGCGCGTCGGTGGTGATCTGAACTGTCACCGTTTCGCTCTCGCCGGGCTGCAGGAGTGCGGTTTTGGCAAAGCCGGCAAGCTCCAGAGCGGGCTGCTCCAGCAGGCTTTCAGGCTTGGATACATAGATCTGTACGATCTCGCGGCCTGCAACAGAGCCGGTATTGGTGACGTGACAGGTGGCGATCAGCGTGCCGTCAGCCTGTTTTTGTACTTCAAAGTCGGAGTAATCAAAGGTAGAGTAGGAAAGACCGTAGCCAAAGGGATATGCCACGTCCACACCAAAGGTGGAATAGTAGCGGTAGCCTACGTAAATGTCTTCATAATAGACGGTATCTGTCGAGGTACCGGGGAAATACTGCGAGGCAGGAGTGGAATCATAGGTGGCAGGCCAGGTAATGGTGGTCTTTGCGCAGGGGTTGACCTTGCCGCAAAGCACGTCTGCCACGGCCGTTCCGATCTTTTCGCCCGCAAAGCCGGTCCAAAGGATGGCATCAACGCTTTGCTGCCAGGACAGCATTTCAATGGGGGATCCGGTGTTGAGAAGCACCACAACCTGCTTGCCCTTGGCATGGAAGGCGGTGCTGACGCGCTCGACCATTTCGGTCTCGGTGTCGTTCAAGAGAAAGTCGCCCTTCCCACGGTGTCTGTCCTCGCCCTCGGTCGAGCCACGCGAGATCACGATCACAGCCACGTCGGCCTGCTCAGCACACTCGCTGGCATACGCCTCGGTCACCTCGATATCTAAAGAGGGATCAAGTGCAGAATGTGCGGGTGCGTTTTTAAAGAGATTGGATTTGAAATTATATACCTCGAATGCATCGGATTTTTGCAGACCCTCAGCAATCGGAACGGGCTTTCTGGCAGTAACCGAGCCCGAGCCGGCACCGCCGTATATCGTGGCATACGAGCCGTTGCCAAAGACGGCCAACGTGCTGCCGCTCTCAAGAGGCAGCGTGCTGTCGTTTTGTAGCAGCACCATGGTTTGTGCGGCCACTTCTGCGGAAAGCGCCCCATGGGCGACATAGCTGATTTGTCTATCCTGCTCGTGCTCGTTGAATACGGGGCATTTGACCACAAGTCCCAGCACGTTTGCACAGGCTTTGTCAAGCATCTCAAGATCCAGTGTACCGTCCTTTGCAGCAGCAATGATCAGCGCAGGATCATCCGCGCCTCCGGGCATGTTGATGTCGTTGCCCGCATTGACCTTTTCCACCACCGTGCCGCCCGAACCCCAGTCGGACATGACCATGCCGTCAAAGCCGCATTCACCGCGCAGGTAGGTGGTCAGCAGATCGTGGGAGGCGGCTACGCGCGTGCCGTTGACAAGGTTGTAGCAGGACATGATGGTGTAGGGGTCTGCATCGCGCACCACCATGCCGAATGCCTTGAGGTAGATCTCGCGCAGTGCGCGCTCGGTCACGTTTGCGCTGACCGAGACGCGGGAGATTTCCTGGTTATTGGCCGCAAAATGCTTGAGCGATACGCCAACGCCGGTGGATTGAATGCCATGGGTGTAGGCGGTTGCCATATATGCTGTCAGAATAGGATCCTCGGAGCAATATTCAAAGTTCCTGCCACCCAGCACGTTTTTCTGAATGTTCATACCGGGGGCTAAGATGACGTCAATGTCCTTGACCAAGGTGTCTTTGCCCATAGCTGTGCCAATCTGCACGGCAAGCGAGGGATCCCAGGAGGAGGACACGTTGATAACAGAGGGATACCAGACCGTGGTATCGTAGCGCAGACCTGCAGGACCGTCGTTGACCGTCACCGAGGGGATGCCCAGGCGATCAATGGGGTAGGTGCTGCCCGAGGCACCGATCATCAAAGCGTCCCCCGTTCCCGTAACGAGATGTGCTTTTTCTTCCAAAGTCATCTCTGCCACCACGCAGTCTATGGCATCGGCACTCAGCTGTACTACTCCACTCTTGGTATAAAGCTGCAGGGGCGTGGCGGCAATGCCCTCTGCATCGGTGGCTGTGACAAGCAGCGTCAGCGCGCCGTGTGTCTTGTCCGCAGGGCAGGGAATTGAAAGCTGTACCGTGCCGTTTTGTGCAGCGGCCGACTGCTTGCTGATTACCCCGTCTGCATCTGACAGAATGCAGGCAATCTCACCGCCCGTTGCACCGGGAGCAAGCGAGCAATCCAGCGTCAGCGAAAGTGCGCCGTCTGCGATCTTCAGCATCCTGGCCGCAAGAGAGATTGCCGAGGTCGGCTCGGGCTGCGGCTCGGTTACAGGCTCGGTTGTGGATTCCGTGGTCTGCTCATCCAACGGCAGAGGAGGATCGACGTGATTGTTACAGGAGAGCATCTGTGTGCCAAGTGCAGCCAGCAGAAGCACGGCCAGTGCAAGGCGCAGAAGCTTGTGTGATTGATAATTCATAGTAGCCTCCTTGACGTTGTTATCTTCATTATAAACGGTCTGTACATAATATGCAATTGGCAAAATGCACAAATTCCGCCGTTTGTTGTGTTGAGCACGCGTTCTCTATATTGCTTAGGGGTCATACCGACCTCTTGTTCAAAGATTTTTGTAAAATAATGCACGTCCAGAATACCGCAATGCATGGCCACGGTCTGTACCTGCAGATTGGTGGAGCTGAGCAGATGGCGCGCGTATCGCATGCGCGTATCTCGAATGTATGCGGTCACGGTAGTGTCGGTCTCCTTTTTGAACACGGTGGAGAGATATCCCGGGCTGATATTTTGGTTTTCTGCCAGGGAGTGCAAGGTCAGATCGGCCGCTAAGTCGGAATCGATCAGTAAAATTGTGGTCTGCACCACCTTGGAATAATTGCGCAGAGAGTGCTGCTGCACCAGCACGCAGTAGCCGCGGAACATCTTGCTTATCAGTGCCGCACTCTCTGCGTTGCCGGAAAGCTGCTCGATGCGACGCGCAAAATCCGCGGAGACGCGGTTGATATACAGAGGGTGCACACCGCCGTTTTCGGCCGCCTTGCGCACTATCAGCACGATCAGTATTTCTACGATCTGTGCGACGAGCGCGGTCTTGTCATCTGGGCGGAGATTCCTTATATCTCCAGACACATGCCCGGTGGCCGCGAGAACACCATCTCTCAGATGAAGGAACTGGTCACGCAGAACTATAACTACCCGTCCATCGTGGTTTGGGGTCTTTCCAACGAGATCTCGATCGCAGGCTCTGACGACTCCTTGCTTTGGGCTTTCCTCGTCGAAAACAATACTCAATTGTTTTCGACTCGTCACTCCGGGCGGGGTATGCGAACCCATTTCGTGCGCGCAGCGCACGAAATGGGTTCGCGACGGGGCAGCAAAAAAAGAGGGCGGATATAGGGTGATGTCCTTAGCGGAGAATTTTACACTTTGAGCAAAGTGCGAGCATCG
>CAZCRV010000075.1:8183-9621 GCA_964501175.1 uncultured Clostridium sp. | reverse complement strand
CTGCAAGAGAGGCCGTATAGCCCCGCAGCTTTTCTATATATTGACTTGCATCATAGACGATTTGTTGACTCATTTGTCGTATCTATCCTTAAAATATTATAATATCTCAATTTATTATTATACTACACAAACTCCCCCATTGTCAAGGATTTTGTAAGATTGCATCGCAAAATGTAGCGGTAAATCTCTCCTTTGCGCCAAAGTCCATGGCGGCGCTATACAGGCTCTCCAGCTCAAAGTGATATCCCCCCGCGCGCGCAAAGCATTCGCATGCCGCATCCAGCGCACTGTCCGCCATTTTTTGCGCAAGGCGCACCTGCCCGCGCACGCCGCGCAAGGCATCCGCGTCGCAAAGTCGGCGCAGATCGATGCGGTGCACGTCCTGCCCGGGCGCGCTCTCGGGATTGGCCACGGTCACACAAAGGCGGTTTTGGGGAAAATACAGCGCGGCCGTTTTATGCGCCCTTGGCACACCGGGCGCACGCCATACCTCGCAGCGCCTTTGGCGCGCGTGCTCGCATAGCAGCCCCATGACCGCATCCTCTAAGCCGTAAAAGGGGGTGAGCACGATCACTCTGTCGGCAAGCCGCTCGTAAGTATCAAGATGCACCCGCCCCCTCATGCCGACGCTGTCACAAAAACCGATATGCTCGCGGTATCCCTTGCCCTCGGGAAAAGCGCGGGCGATCTTGGCTGCGGTGCGTTCAAGACGCTCGGCACAGATATAGGGCTCGATCAGGCTGTCGCGTACGCCGAGCAGCGTGCCCGCGGTGTGCAGATAGTCGTAAGCCTGCGAAAAGCCATTTTGCTTTTGGGCGTTCAGCATGCGGATGCGCTTGCTATCCTTTGCAAGCCGCTCTCGATCCCAAAAATCGCCCAGGTTGACCATGACGTCACGCGCACCGGGCAAGGTGGGCTCAAGCACGTGCGGCATGGTGGTATCGGCCAGCGCGATGCACCCTTTTGTGGGGTGCGAGAGAATCACACCGTCCAAAGAACCCGGGTCTGACGAGCAATAATAGTACTCCGCCTGCCAACCGCGCAAAATCGCCGCACTTGCCACGTCGCCAAGAAAGCGACTCTTGCCCGTACCGGGGCCGCCCTTGATCATATACGTGCGCGAAATATCCTCGCCAAGGAAGCAACCCTCGTAAAAGCTGACAAACCCATCCGCGGTGTTGGCCGTCGCAAAATAAGCCCTTTTGATGTTTTCTTGCATACAAAATCCCCTTTGTTGTGTAATTTTATTGCCAGTGTATGCAAAAGTGGGGATAGTTGACAATACATTCCCTTAGCGCATATTCGCAAGCGGAGCATCCTCCGAGTGTCATCCGTAGGGGGCATTCACGAATGCCCCGCTGTCCTTCACCCCGAGTGTCATCTGTAGGGGGCATTCACGAATGCCCCACCACCTTCACCCCGAGTGTCATCCGTAGGG
>CAZCRV010000075.1:0-8083 GCA_964501175.1 uncultured Clostridium sp. | reverse complement strand
TGCCCCACCACCTTCACCCCGAGTGTCATCCGTAGGGGGCATTCACGAATGCCCCGCTGTCCTTCGCCCCGCATATCCGTCTTGTATGGTCGCTTATCTTATTGAAACTCCCACAAAAATCAAAAAACATGATATAATATAAAAAAGTTTCATCAAAGAGTGGTGTAAGTGCAATTTTTCCCGTTAATTAGGGTGAAGGACTTCAAGAACATACGAAAGGAGTGTGAGTTATGGAAGATAGACAGATCATAGATCTATATTTTGAGCGCTCGGAATCTGCTATCACAGAGACTGACAAGAAATACGGACAGTACTGCCATACCATCGCATATCGCATTCTCGAAAATGACGAAGATGCAAAAGAAATCGTCAACGATACTTATCTCAAAACGTGGAATACCATTCCGCCCAATCGCCCCAATCCGTTAAAATCTTACGTTGGGATGATCAGCCGCCAGCTCTCGCTTGACCGCTATGATGCATACCATACGCAAAAGCGCGGCGGGCAGGTGTCCATCGTGCTGGACGAGCTTGCAGAGTGTATTCCCGTGGGTAACAGCGGTGAGGACGTTGGCGAGAGCATTGCGCTTTCCGAAGCGTTAAGCCGTTTTTTGCGAGCATTGCCGCAGAAAACGCGGAATATCTTTGTGCGTCGGTATTTCTATATGAGCTCTGTTGCAGAAATTGCACGCGATTTTTCCATGAAGGAAAGCAACGTGACAATGCACCTGCTTCGCACTCGAAAAAAGTTAGAGCAATTTTTGAAAAAGGAGGGATTTGATTTATGACAAATACGGATTTGCTGCAAGCCATGGGGCGCATTGACCCCGAATTGATCGCAGATGCAGCACCCGACGCAGCGCATAAGCGAAATGTGACGACCAAGTTAAAGTTGATCTGGATTCCCGTCGCAGTTGTAATTTGCCTGCTTCTCTCTGTCGTAATCGTATCGGCTACACAAGACATGACCGTCAAGGAGTTTATTCTGTCCGTAATGGATGAATTTAATGTGATAAAGCCCGGCGAATCTATCGAAGGCGGGAATATTACAGTAATAAAAGCCGATGAAATGAGCGTGTTTTCATCTATGGAAGAAGCAGCAGCGCATTGTTCATTTGAATGCATGTTCCCCAAGGTCTTGCCGAGTGGAATATATGTGGAAAAAATCATTGAGACATTGGGTGAGTCTCTTGATTATAAAACAATTATGTTTGCTACCAATACTGATGATGTTTCCATTTGTGTGAACAATCGCGTGACAATTGATATTGCCACATGGGAAAAGACACAAGTGTACCAAACGAAACGCATAACGTTTACCATCATAGAATTTGGAGAGGAGCGACAGGCGGTAGGCGTATGCGATGGAATAGAATATGTCATCTATTGCCAAGGTATCGATGAATCGGATTTCTTGATGATTCTTGATGGCTTTTCAAAATAATCACACAGTACGGTATTGAAATATAGGAGAATTTATGAAACGTAGAATTTCACAATATTTGGTTTCTGTCGCATGGAGAATCGGCTCTTTATGGGCAGGATTTCTTGTCGCAATGATTCCGTTATACATTTTCCGTGGAATTTATCATGATATGGCAACCAAAGCAACACTTGAAAACATCATCAATCTGTTGTTTATGCTTTTGACATCGGTGATTGTCATGATTTTCGTCTATCGGGGCAACGATGAAGCGGCAAAGTTTGACAAGAAAGAACTGCTCGGATTGCTGATCGCGCCCGCTGTGATTCATTTCGTTCTTTGCGCGCTTTTGTGTTGGAGCAAATTCGCGTACCTGTTTTTAAGTGAGGGATATTCGCTGGCAAGGCTGTTGTCACCCGGTGCACACGATATTACAAAGCAGCCCGCTTGGTCTGTTTTGGTGGCAGCACTTATAGTTACGCCTATCCCCTCTCTCGGCGTTTTTCTGGGCTGTCTGTCCGCTCGCAAAAAGAAAGCAAAAGAGCGTCGGGAGCTGCTTGGAAATTAACTCGCCGGCCTTTATCGGCAGATGGTTCCTGACAAAATAAAGCAATAGAAAACGGAGGCATAAATGTCCAAAAAATTATGGTTCAAATGCTTGAAGAGTATGGTATTTGCAACCTTAGCATCACTTGGTGCTTTTGTGATTTGCGCCTTAGTGATTGCAGCAGCCCTGAATTCAATAAAGAATGAAATGATGAAAGATCTTGCAATCAAAGCAATTATCATGATTTCGTATGCAATTTTCCTCTACATATTCCGTATGCGCAATCGATTGGACACCTATGCCGAGCACACGAGCAAATTTGACCCTAAAAAAGAATTGATTGCTTACGTCAAAACCGAGGGCAAGATCATGTTTATGCTCTACGGGATCATTGCACTCGTTTCGGAGCTTTCTTTCTTGGTGCTGTTTTTGATGAATCAGACCCGCAATCCCGTTACGTTCGTGACGCAATTTTGCTTAGGCCCTTGGATAAACATGACCATTCCCGTTTTGCGATCCGTCATTGCTTTTGCATACTCAGCAGGCATCGTTTGTCTGTTGGCTGTTTTGCGAAGCAAAAGAATTTACCGGGATGAATCCTCGGCCAAAGTGGAAAGAAAAAATCTTCAAGAGTAACGTAATCAATCAAATGTCATATAAATAAAGTCCGATTGGACAGTGAAATTGCAGGAATTTGCTCTGATGCGAGCAGATTCCTGCTGTTTTTGTGTATAGAGAACTCCCATCGCGCGTCCGTTGCCGCATTTGCGTCAGAAACCTTTTCTATTCGCATTCTCCCCCTGCGCCAGTGGCAGGCCGGCGCGCGTTTAGCCCCCCCTCCCGGATGGGGCTGTGAAGGTAGGCACGCCTTTTTCTAAAACTTAACTGTTATGGGAAACAATTTTATCCCCAAACTAATTGAAAACAAATCCGTTATCGGAAAAGTTAAAAATTTCATAATAGCGAATGCCCACTCTCATAGCCCCCTTCCGGGAGGGGGGAATCCTTGGTGCTGACCTGTGCCAAGCACCGGGGGGAGAACGCGAATCCGAAAGGTTTCTGCGCGTTACCCTCTATAACAAAAGCAGAAGCCTTTACGACTTCTGCCTTCTCCGCTAATTCCGTTGCCCGATCTTGCAGCCCCTTTTCTTTATCCTTCTCTTGTAATAATGCTGATGCCTGCGGGGGAAATGCCGGTCTGCTCGTAGACGATAGCGTTGATCTGCGCGAGTGCGGATGCGCTCAGCTCGCCCTCGTGCTGGATGACAATGCTGACGTTCTCACCGCTGATGACCGCCACGCATTGCTCATATCCCTTGGTCTTGATCAGCGATTCGATCTTTGCCTCATCCTCCATCTCGGACGCGATCTGTCTGATCTCAGCAACCGCCTCAGCCTTGACCTCGTCGGTGGCATTCTGGTTGTCTACAACCGAGTTCAGCACCTCAAGTGCCTCGTCTCTTGCCTTTTGTCTGGAGACCTGCACGCTGCTGAAGTAGGACGCGGCATCGGTTGCGGTATCGGCCTGGTTGCCCGTGGTCGAGCCCGTGCCCAGCGTGGTGCCGTAGTTGGTGGTCATGCCTGCGCTTTGGTCATACTGATAGGAATCGTCTGCAGCGTCACCCGCAAAGAAGATCCAGTTGAGATAGACCGCAAGACCGATCATGATGATCGCGCCCGCAATGATCAGATTGCGCTTGCCCATTTTTTTGAAGAAATCGCCTATGGTATTGATTACCTTTTTGAAGTTCATATGTAAGCCCTCCGTTTTGTTGTTACGATACATTCTATTATCGAAGACCAGATAATATGCCATCATTGCGTAAATTGTGACGCGCTGACGTGAATTTTATTTGCTCCGATGCCAAAGGCCGCGCTGACCAAGGCCACAAGCTCGTTTTGCACGGCGGGATCTGCCCCGCCCTCGCACACAATGCCCACGCCCGCCACGCTCGGCTGTCGGCGCGTAAGCAGTACGGGGGCTTGCGAGCTGCCCGAGCCCACGATGACGTAGGATTCCTGTGAGCTTGCGCTGTCGCTGCCGCTTTTGCTTTGCACGTCACGGGCGTACACGTATTCATACCCGCCCGACAGCGTGACCACAACCTGAACCTTGCCCACACCACGCACCCCCGCGCAAAGCTGCGCGATTTCGCGCGAAAGACCCTCACGGTAGGCCTGCAGCTCCTCTTGCTCCGAGACGCTCTCGCTTTGCTCGCTCTGCTTTTTTTGAAAAAACGACAGATCAAGGCTGCCCATCACCAAAAGCCCCAAGCCAATCACAGCGCCCAAAATCACAATCCAGAGCTTGCCGCTGCGCTTCATCTGCCCCACCGTGCCCTTGACGTCCGAAATGCCATCCGTGTACATCGTATCCTCCTTTATTCAATCCAAAACCACCGTGCAAGGGCAGCCAAGCAGCGTTTGCACGTACTCCTTGATCGGGTCTGGGTCGCACCAGATGGCCTTGCCCGACAAGACTACCGTGACTTGCGTGATCTCGCCCTGGTCCGACCATTGGCTGTAAACGCGGAACTCCTCGGTATTCAGCGAAAACTCCCGCTCCAGCAGCACCTGCAGCTGCCCAGCAAGCACGCTCTCGGCCACCTGCCCGGGGTCCTGCTCCTCTTGCTCCTCCTGCCCGATCCATTCCTCGGGGATTTCAAGCTCGCCTTCCCCAAGCGCGTCCACGATGCGCAGAATGGGCGTGCACAAAAAGCAAAGCACGCAAAGGCTGCACAAAAGCTTGACGTGCGACGTGCCCGATGCGGGCGTGACGGCGCAGATCAGCGCGATCAGGATGCTGATTGTCGCCAAGGAATACAAATATCCGCCCACGTCAAGCCACCCATGCAGCGGTGCAGGCGGCAAACGCGCCTACCGCAATCATAAACACCGCCGAGCACATGGCCACGGCCGCCGCCATATAGCCAAACAGGCTGCTTGCCTCGGACAGCACCGCGCTCTCGGGACCGCATCCCATCAGCTGTGCCGCACCGCTGCAAAGATCGAACAATAGCCGCAAAAGCAGCATGCGACAAAGCACGGGCAGGCATCCAAGCAGCAGCAAAATCACGCCGCAGGTTCCCGCCAAGCCCCGCAAAAGCCCTACGCTTGCGGCAAGTGTGTCCAGCGAGCCTCCCAAAGCGCCACCCACCACAGGGATCATTTGTCCAATGGCATATCTGCCGCTGCGCATGGCTACGCTGTCTGCTCGCGAGGCGATCAGATTCTGCGCGGAAAGGCAAAGCGTCAGAATCAGCGTCAGCACGCCGAGCACCGAGGTGTACGCTTTTTTCAAAAAGCCGGACAGACGCGAAAGGTCTATACCGGATTCCATCACGGCAGGCAGGCTCATGGCCATGCAAGCCCCGAACAAAGGGGGTGCGATACCGGCGCACACGCCGCGACAGACGTTGAGTCCGACCGACAGGACCGAATTGCCCACCGTGGCGCGTGAAAAATTGCCGCCCAGCACGTACATAACGCTCATCATAGGCAGCATGCCACCCATCAGGGTCTTGAGCGCATCAAAATACTCTACCATGGCGCTCACGGCTGCATATCCCGCACCCGCCACCGCGCCAAACAGACAAATGCGCGGTGCAAGGCTTGCCCAGCTGATATTTTGCGAGGTGCCAAAGGCACGCATCAGACCGCAAAGCAGCAAAAGGCCACAGATGGTGGCAAGCAGTCGTCCACTCTCGGCGATATGCACGCCCGCAAGATCCAAAAGCAGCTGCAAGATCCCAGAGAACGAAAGCAGCTGCGCAAGTGCTGCCTGCACGTCCGAGGGCTCCGAGGAAAACAAGCCGTCCGGCAAGATTTCCGAAAGCTCGGCGGGGATGTAGCTCTCAAGCGCCACGTACTGCTCGGGCAGCATGCTGTAATCCGTATCCTCTGCCGCTGCAGGCAAGCAAAGGCACGCACCGAGCACAAGCACGGTAAAGACCCAATACAAGATTCTTTTCAAGATAACAGCTCCTTTGTCATTCCCAGCACCTCGCCAATCAGGGGCAGCGCCTTGATCACGATGGCGATCTTGCCCGCGCTCTCAATGGCGGTTGCCAGCCCTGTTTCGCCGAAATCACGGCAGATCCCCGCACTAAGCGCGCACAAAAGCGAGATTCCCACCCCCGAGAGCAGCACCTCACCGTGCGCCTCCGGCATGCTTTGCTGCATGATCCCCTTGATCATTTCCACGATCGGCTGTGCGGCGGCCAGCATCATGCAGAACAGCAGCACCGTACCCGCAGCGCGCACAGGAAAGGTCATTTCCACGTGCCAGGAGCGCAGCACCCACACGCTGACAAGACAAAGCATGGCAATGCCGCAAATCTTCAAAACATCCATACTCAAAAGCCAAAGGTGGTATACACCAGCGAAAACAGCGCACCGATCTGCTCGATCAGCATGAGCAGCACCACCACGATTCCCGCCACCGTAACCAGCGTTGCCTGCTCATCCCTGCCCGATTTATTCAGAATCTGCGCAGCGACTGATACCAGCAGTCCAACGCCCGCCACCTTTAAGATCAACCCTACTTCCATGCCTCACCACAAAAGGATCACCGCGCCCACGGCACACAAGATCCATATCATTCCGTTTGTTCTGACTCTTGCGGGCAGCTCGCCCTCCAGCTGCATGCGCTTTTGCCGCAATAGCTCAATATAATAGTCGCACCGCTTGATCTGCTCATCGCGAAATCCACCGCCCAGCCCCTGCCCGAAGGATTGCAGCACGCGATAGGTCTCGGGATCGAGATAGCTTTTGACGTGCGGCAGCAGCGCATCGATTGAATCCACCTGCCCCGGGCACCGACAGTCGGCCAAAATGCCCTTATCCATCTCCAAAAGGATCTGCTCGGCAGGCATGGCGTAGCAGTCAATGCGGCCTTTGATGTGAAAGATTAGAGAGATCAGCCCGTCGTGCACCTGCAACCGCGCGCGCTCAAACCGGGCCGCGCCCACAGCAAGCCCTACGCCGCTTGCAAGCATAAAAAGCGCGCCGACAAACTTAAATGCAAGCATCCGCACTCTCCCAATCGGTGATTTTATAGGAAAACCCACCGTTATGGCGTGAGATCCCCACGTAAGCGCTGAACATTTTGCAGTCATGCAACAGTCGCAGCCCGGTGCGGCAGAGCAGCTCCTCCACGCTTGACGCGTGTGCCGAGGCAACCAGCGGCACACCGCAATTCTGCACCGAGGCAAGCGCGAGCGCCTCGTTGTAGTCACCGATCTCGTCGCAGATCATGACCTGCGCATTCATGGTGCGGCAGGCGATCTCCACGCCAAGGCGGCGCGGATATCCCACCAGCACGTCTAAGCACAAAGCCGCACCCGTCTGCAAAAACGGCATCTCACCGCGCGTATCGATCACCACCACGCGCTTAGGGTCCTCGCCCGAGGCAAGCGCCATGGCCACTCCACGCAAAAGCGTGGTTTTGCCCACGCCGGGCGGCGAATAGATCAGCACGCCCTTGGTATAGCGGAATTTCTGCATGAGATTGCAGATCTCCCTGCCGCTTGCGGCAAAATGGGCGGGAATGCGGATGCAAAGACCCGAAACGTCGTAAACCCCGATCACCTCGCCCTGCTCGCAAGCAGCCCTGCCGCATACCCCGACACGCACGCCACCGTCCAGCGTCAGATACCCTTCTGCAATGGTGGGAGCATGGGAATACAGCGAGCCGCCGCACATGCGCGTCAGCGTAGCGGTCATTTCCTGTGCGCTGAGCACGGTACGCAAAAGGATATTTCGCCCATCCGCCACCACGCTTGCGCACCGCCCCGTGTGCAGTCTGATCTCCTCAATGTGCTCGGGCAGCCGCCCCGAATACAACTCCGAGATCAGCCGCTCGGGCAGTATGCGCAAAAGGATCGGCGGCAGATACGTGCGCTTCTCGATCCCCGTGTCCTCTGCCCTGTTGACCATCACGCTGCGCATTCCCTCACCCCCTTACAGGAAAAATATATGCGACCTTGTCCGCAGGTATTCGTACATGACGCAAGTGTCACGTATGCGATGGGTTTTCTCTATGTCTGCTCAGCCTTTGAACTGTTGTTGAAGCAATGGGTTACAGCGATGTAATCTGTCCATCCGTAGGGGGC
>CAZCRV010000074.1:0-9648 GCA_964501175.1 uncultured Clostridium sp. | reverse complement strand
TTCGTTTACTGATGTGACAAACCACCCGTAAATCCTCAAGGGAGAAGGTGTCGGGAAGCATTGCGATTTCGTTCAGATCGTATATCATTTTTCGCCCTCCTTCGTCGTATGTATCAGGTCATAGATCGCTCTGATGTCGGCAATATGTTGAGGCGATTTTACATTGATATCGTTGTAGGTAAAAGAGGTCAAAAACCTTATGGCGTCTGCCTTTGCGATCCATAGGCGGTTGGTTTTCGCGTGTGCGATGAGCTTCTTTTTCTTGCACCACCGCGTGATGGTTGGCGGTCGGTATCCCGTAACGCGCACAAGGTCGGCAACACAGATCAGCTCGGATGCATCGGCAAGCTTATTTTGGTAATATTCGACCGCTACATCCGATGCGAGATCCTGCGTGGGGAGGTATATTATTTCGCTTTTACGGATTGTGTTTAAGTGTTGTTTTTCTCTCCAAATTCCCGGAATTTTGTATTTCTCGGGGTTTTCACTGTAGTCTTCAATACACTTCAGCAGGGCGGTTTTTTTGACCAGGTAACACCGCGTTTTCTTCCCGGTTGTCTCATAGGGAATGAGTCCGCTTTTGAGATAGTACCGCGCATCCAAATGGCTCAAATGGCAGGCGCGGCAAAGGTCTGCAAGGGATAAGACGTCCGGCAAGCGTTGAATTTCGTCCAAATCGTAACGCATAAAAAATTCTCTCCAAAAAAAGAAAAATCTCGATGTACTGCAGTTGCAATTCTTCTCTCGCGAATTCTCTCCAAATTCTCTCCAAAATGCAAAAATTATCTCAAAAAGTGGTCAATTCATATCGATTCCGACTAATTCGTTTTGGTTCAGATCAGTTCCAAGCAGTTCAAAAAAGCCTTGTGGAATAAGGATTTTCGGGAATTGTTTTATCACAAACTGCACCGAACTAAGCGGAAACGGTATTCTTTGGTTGTATTCTTGAAAACCGATTGCCCAAACCGCTTTCGGGGTTCGAATTGCATAAAAACAGGGCGCGGCGATCAATCACGGTCACCGCGCCCTGCGCGTTCCATCTAATAAAAATGCCGTTTGCGGCAAAAAAATTAGATGAAGAAGGGATAGGCTCGTGTGAACCTATACCACAGTTGTGCCCAAAAATCAATAGGATTGCGTAAAAATTTCGTGTTTTCTTCGTGTTTTCTTCGCATATTTTTGCGCACCTTCGACTCATAATACAAAATCAGCTGGTTAGAGAGCTTATCTCGTATCAGCCGATTTATAATTATTAAGTTATTTTTCTGGGCGTTCTCTTAATCTTTTGAATATTTGCAACCAACCTACCCAAAACGGGTACTTGATAAGTGAAGGCGCCATCACAAAAACGGGAGGTGAGATGTATGGATGACCGCAGCATTATAGAGCTGTTTTTTGCGCGAGACGAGCGGGCGATCAACGAAACCGAGGCCAAATACGGAAAGCTGTGCCAGAGCGTTGCGCGCAACGTTCTGGGCAACGCGCAGGATGCCGAGGAGTGTGTCAACGACACGTACGCAGGGCTTTGGAATGCCATTCCGCCGGCGCGGCCGGATTCTCTGGGCGCGTTTGCATGCCGTATTGTACGCAATCTATCGCTCAAGAGATTGGCCGGCTTGACGCGCATCAAGCGAAATCGCGACTTGACCGTATCCTTTGCCGAGCTTGAAGATATTTTGCCCGACGAGAGCTATGTGGGCAGGCAGGAGGGCGAGGTTGTCGAGCTGATCAATCAATTCTTGAAAGAGCAGAGCGCAGAGGTGCGTAACGTGTTTATCCGCAAGTATTATTTTTTTGATTCGGTGAATACGATTGCCAAGCAATTCGGCTTTAGCCAAAGCAAGGTCAAGAGCATGCTGTATCACACCCGAAACAAGCTCAAGGAGTATTTGAAGGGGGAGGGAATTGAAGTATGAAAATTCCGAAATTTGTGCAAACGCTGGGACAGATCGACGAGGATCTGGTCGCAGCAGCCGCAGCACCTGCACCCGCAGGGGCAACAAAGCGTCCGTGGGTTAAGTGGACGGTATTGGCGGCAAGCTTAGCTTTTGTGATTTTGGTGGGCGCGATCGCACTGCCTATGATGCTTCCCGATGACGCGCTGCCCGAGGGGTATTATCCTACGGGCAAGGTGATTTCGTTTGGAGACATGAAGCGACATTACAAATATGCATCAGTCACGGGAACGGAATCTGCGATTTTGTGGCCGGACGAATATCTGACCGTGCAGGAAAAGCATGGGTATATTCTTTGGGATTTCCAAAGCTACGCTTGCAGCAACGTAACGGTAGAGGTACGACATCTTGGCCAAAGACTTGGCTATTATCTCGGATTTGAGGTACGAGAGATTCAAGGCATGCCCAAGCAAAACATCATTGCGCTTGGCATGGAGGGCGAATGGTACGTGTACAAAAGCCACGAGGGATTTTTGGATCAGCCGGCCACGTTTGGAGAGCTGTTTGATCTTTACAGCCTGGGTGAAGTGTTGGAGTTTAACAACTTTTCCGAGCAAAAGGATCGTACGGAGCAGTATTATGCGCTGACGGATGATGCGTACATCCTGGAAGTGCTGGCAAATTGCCGCGACGCCCGTGTGTGCTCGGACGACGAGTGGAATCGGGATAGCAGATATCTGTCCTTCTCGGTGACCTCGGATCGCCTTGGCGTATACAGAAAGGTGCTGTATATTTCCGAGGACGGCTATCTCAGAACAAACGTATTTGATTACGCCTACGTTTACGAGATCGGCACAGAGGCGGCAGGCAAGATCATGGACTACGCCCTTGCCAACTCGACAAAAAAGATGACCTACGAGCCGTATGAGTATACGCTGGCGGGCACGGTGGTTGAAATCAAGGACGGTTACGTGTATATCGATGACAGTATCATGTGTGTCGATCCCGACGAGGGTATGGTGTTCCGAGTGTCCATGGAGGATATCCGCATTCGCCGCTGCATTGAGTACGCAGGCGTTGGCGTGGGCGACCTTGTGGTTGTCACGTTCCGCGGCGGCATCGCCGTTGAGGACGGCAACCTGATCCTGGACGCGCGCAGCATTGACGAGGGCGTTTGGACTGATGGCGGCGTGGCCGTTCCGGAATAAATTCGGAATAAATCCGGAATAAATCTGCGGGGGAGAATAATTTGTTATTGACTTTGTCGGGAATTTGTCTTATAATAGAGTAAGAGATTGTTACCGAACGGAAAGGACGGTTTTGCGATATGGATACCCGACATGAAAGAAGAACTGCAAAAAACGGAAAGGCTAAGATCAGATCCAAGATCAGCGTCACGCATATTCTGTGGAGGCTGTTGAAGATCGCGCTGCTTTTGATCGTTGCGCATGTCATTGGATTTTTGGCATTCTGGATTCCGTTCATCGGCTGGATTTTCAGCATTCTCATCGGCGCGATTGCCTGGCTTGCGTCGCTGCTTCTGCTGATCTCGCTTCTGATCTATTGCTTCAGCCATACCGTGATTACCTCGGACGGCATCTATGGACGCGATAAGCTCAATCGAAGCTTTGACGTTTGCTTTGATCAGATTCAAAAGTTCGAGCGCAACGGTACCAAAATTATCATCGGCTCGGATGAGCTGAAAAAAGACGGAAACATCCGACAAAGAGAGCATATCATTCCCATGATCAACTCGGTCGAGTTTGAGCAGGAGTATTTGAACCGTTGAGGCGAATGACTCTTGACAAGTGAATAAACCCCCGACGGATTTTTAAGATCCGTCGGGGGTTTCTGTATTAAATCCGCAAGCCATCCGCCTCGGTCAGCGTGCCGTTTTTGTAAATCACGGTCTTGACCTCGTAAGGACCGTAGCAAAGGGGAAGCGTTGCGCCGCAAAGATTGAGATCTGCATCCCTTGCGTCGGGCGTGTTGTTGAACAGGCGCAGGATATAGGCGCCTTTGTCGCCGTCCGCGCCCTTGAGCGTGACAAGGCTGATCGCGTCGTTGCCAAGCTCGATTGAGAAGGGAATGACGGGCGGATGTGCGCTACCTGTGGGGAAGGCGTTGAGCGTGTAGGGCTTGTGGTTAAAGCGCTGCGCTGCATTTTCCAGGTCGCCTTGGTCAAAGACGCCGAGACGGAAGGAATAGTTGCTCTCGCCCTGGTCGATTTTTTTGACAAAGCGATCGGCGGGAATGATGGGTCTGTCAATGATGGGGTGTGCGCAGTAGCTGACGCCACGGCAAAGAGAGAGGTACAGCGCGCCGTTTTCAAAGTGGCTGCCATAGCTGCAATTGTTGAGCACGGTGGTGCAAGTACCATTCTCGTGCTGCATGGCAATAAAGCGCTGCGACACGTTTTCTCTTGCGTCGGTGTAAAGTGGCTCGGTGCCGAATACGGTCTGACCCAGCAGCTCGCCGTCCTTCGCGAAGGGCACCTTGAGCTTGACAAAGCAATCAATGTCGCCAAGGAACAGCGTCACGTCCACGTCAACGAGGTCGTTGTTCTTGTAGATCTTGTAAAGCACGCGTGCGCGCGTGTTGTCGCATTTGAAGAATGCTTCAACGCCCAGGTAAATGTCACCGTCCTCGATGACCGAGATGGGGAAAAGACCTGCAAAGACGCCGTCGGGCTCGCGCATCAGCGTAAAAGCGCGCTCGCCCGTGCCAAGCCTTGCAAGCTGGAAGGGCTGCATTGCCCAGGGGTCGGGGTTGTCGTCAAACATGCAAAGAGAGAAGCCGTCCTTGACGTACTCCACGCCGTCCAGGCAGAAAGAGGAAAGCAAGCCGGTCGTGCGGTCAATGACCACGCGCTTGTGGCCGTTATCAAAGACCAAGTCGCTTGTTCGGGGTGTTTCCTTGCGCTCGGTGACACGCGCATACGCGCCGTAGCGACGCATGCTCATGGGCGGCACGTCGGCCATGAAGGTGACTCTCTTGCGCCAGTCGAGGTTGAGGTTGCTCTCCTCCTTGACGCGCTGCGAGGGAAGGTTATTGCCGTCCGCGTCCTTGACCGTGATCTCGGTGACCGAGTCAGTCCAGTTCTGATCGGCCAGCATCAGCTCAAATTCCACGTTCTCACGGATGTGCTGTGCGGTGGGGTTGTAAACAAGCACGGGGTATTCGCCCTCTGCTGCAACCGGCTGATCGGCGCACAGCGCAAAGAAGGCCCGGGTCTTGAGACGTTCTGCCTCCAAAAGGCCGTGGTCAAGCAGCTTAAGCCCATTGTCCTCGCCCGATTGAATGCAGGAGCCGGGCAGCACGTCGTGGAACTCGGCATTGAGCAGATCCTCGGTGATGGTATGGAAGGTGTCCTCGGGATACTCGGAGAGTGCGCCCGAAATGCAGGCGGCGGACATCATTTTCTCAGCCACGTAAAGCTCGTTTTCAAGCTGCACGTGCTTACGCTTGATCTTGCCCATCGAGGTATAGCAGCCGGGCATGGAGATGCGCAGCGACCTGTCGTAGACGGCGGTGGGGTCAATGCTTGCAAAGAATTTCTCGGGCGTGGAGTGGATCAGATACAAGCCGTCGCCCTCTTTCATGTAAGCTGCAATGTCCGCCAGATCCTTGCGGGAAGGGCCGCCGCCGTGGTTGCCAACGCCCCACAGAACGCAGACCGTGTCCTCGGGTTGTGCCCCTGCCTTGGAAATGATGGCGTCAAGAGATTTGCCCATGGGCGTATTGTAGCCGCCGTCATAGGCGCGCATGACCTTGATGCGCGAGCCGTCAAAGCCCTGCCAGATAAACTGTCTTGAGGGCTCGGGGCAGGCGTAAGAGTCGGGGCGGCAGCAGATATAGCTGTCCTGGCCGCACTTGGCAATGATCTGTACAAGACCTCGGCTGTGCCCGAACGAGTCAAAATTGATAGCGGTGGTGGGAGAGATGCCAAAGCGGCTTTCAAAATACCGCTTGCCCTCCAAAATCTGACGGGTTATGCTCTCGCCGCTGGGCATATTGCAGTCGGGCTGCAAATACCAGCCGCCCATGACGTGCCACTTGCCCGCTTTGACCAGTGCGCGGATCTCCTCGAACAGCGCAGGATCGTATTCCTCAACGTATTTGTAAACGGTTGCCTCGTTGTGGCAAAAGATATAGTCAAAATCGCGCGCCAGATTGACGGCCGAGCGGAAGGTGGAAAGCACCACGCCCGCGCCCTCCTGCCAATCCCATTGCCAGATGGGGTCAATGTGCGCGTTACAGATCAGATGAACCTCTTTCATGATAACCTCCATGATGATAACTCTGTTTTATTATACATGAAAAAATCAAAAATGGCAAGGGGTTTTGTATATCTGAGAATAGTGGTGGTTCATTGTAGGGGAGGATGATATCCTCCCCTACAAAATAATGGACGAAAAAAGGAGCCCGTCCCGGGTGGACAGACTCCTTTGCCAAATTACTTTTCACTCGCCATAGGCGAATTTCATTGATGCAGCGCATTTTATGCGCTACATCATGCCACCGGTCTTTTCCAGCGCGGCACGTGCTTGCGCCATGACCAGCTTGTAATAAATGCCCTTTTGCTCAAGCAGCTCGACGTGCGTGCCGCACTCGGCAACCTCGCCGTGATCAAGCACCAGGATGCGGTCTGCGTTGCGCAGCGTAGAAAGTCTGTGCGCAATGGCAAATACCGTGCGGTTTTCGGTCATGCCGTCAATCGCGTCCTGGATCAGCTTCTCAGTCTCGGTGTCAAGTGCCGCCGTTGCCTCGTCCAGAATCAGAATCTTGGGGTTGTGGATCAGCGCACGCGCAATGGCCACGCGCTGTCTCTCACCGCCCGAAAGGGAATAGCCCTTCTCACCAACCACCGTGTTATATCCCTGCGGCAGCGACATGATAAAGTCGTGCGCGTTGGCAGCGCGGGCAGCAGCGATGACCTCTGCGTTGGTGGCGTGCGGTTTGGCGTAGCGGATGTTGTCGCGCACCGTGCCCGAAAACAGATGCGTTTCCTGCAGCACCACGCCCATCTGCGAGCGAAGCGAGGCCTGCTCGATGTCCTTTGCGTTGATGCCGTCAAATTCAATGCAGCCCTCGGCGGGGTCGTAAAGACGCATGATCAGGTTGATCAGCGTGGATTTGCCGCAGCCCGAGTGGCCGACGATGCCGATCATCTCGCCCGGCTTGACATCCAAGGAAACGTCCTTGAGCACGGGAGACGCGCTCTCATAGCCAAAGGTGACGTGCTTGACGCTGACTGCACCCGACAGCTTGACGTGCTGCGGCTTGGCAACGTCCGCAATCTCGGGCTGCTCCTCCATGATCTCCATGATCTTGCCAAACGAGGTCATGAATTCCGAGATGTTACGCGGAATGGTGGTGATCTGCATCAGGGGCGCGTAAATGATGCTTGTGTAGGTATTGAAGCGGTTGAGCGTACCAACGCCCAGCGCACCGCGGAACAAAAGCAGGTTGCCGTGCCACAGGATCAGATAGCTGCCAAGGCGCATGATGAATGCAAGCACGGGGAACACCGTGTCAAACAGCTTTGCGTTGGAGTAGTTTTGCACCGCCTGCTTTTCGGTGCAGTCGGCAAAGGTGTCGATCGCGCTTTGCTCGCGACCGTAGGTCTTGACCACGCGGATACCGCTCAAGGTGTCCTGCAGGGTCAGATTGGTGTGTCTGCCTAAGATCCAGGCGCGGCGATTGCGCAGCTTCATCTTGTCGCGGAATTTCCAAATTGCAAAAAGCACGATGGGGAGCGGCAAGAAAATATACAGAGCCAGCATGGGAACGCCCAGGCGGAAGCTCATGGTCACGATCAGAACAAAGCCCACGATAAACGAGACGAACTGTGCAAAATAGGTGGGCAGCAGATGCACGATAAAGTTTTGCACCACGTTGACGTCGTTGTTGATTCTGCCCATCAGGTCACCCGTGGACTTTTTCTGCACCGATGCCATCGAAAGCGTCTGAATCTTTTCAAAGAGCAGCGTGCGTAGCATGCGCGTAAAGCGCGCGCCCGTGACTGCCGAAATGCGGCTTTGCACGATATTGAGCACACGGTGCAGAATATCGATGGAAACGATAGCGCCCGAAATGAGTAAGAACATCCAAAGCCAATCCTGCCGGTTGTCCATGGAGAGCGGATGCTCGGCAAGAATGTAGTCGTTGATCAGCGACTCCTGGAAAATGGGGGCAATAAAGGTCAGGCAAAGCGCCACGGCCGCCGTCATCAGCGGTGCCATGATCCAGATGCGCATGCCCTTGGTCATGCGCCAGAGCGTGGTGTAGATCTTTTTCTTGTCCTGGCAGTAGGGGCAGAGCTGGGTGTTGCGGATAAAGGGTCTGCCGCACTTGGGGCAGTAGCGCTCGGGTTCGTCGCTGGTGGGCAGGTTTTCGGTGATCCCTTCGGCTACCTTGTTGCAGCCCTGTGCAAGGATGGTGTAGCGTACAAGGCTGCGACCTGTGGAAAAGCGGCAGAGCAGCATGGAATTTCCGTCGCATTTGCCGTAGAACGCGGCACAGCCGTACAGCTGCTCGACGGAAAAGTCGCTCATGCAGCTCATTTCCCAGGAGCCGATCAGCGCGCCGTCCTGCAGCTTGTAGAGATGCGTGGGTGTCAGCACCATGTAGCCGTCCACCATGCGCTGCTCGTCGTATTCAAAGGGAATACAGTATAGAATCTGCTCGTCCTTACCACCAGCCGCGTCAAGTGCTTGACGGTCGGTCAAGGGGAGCTCGTAAATCAGCTTCATGAAAGGCCTCCTTTTGTATCCTTACAGATAGATCTCTATCTTCTTTCGGCTGGCCTTGTCCAGCGCATCGGGATCTGTGACGCAGAAGCAGTTGCCGTCAATGTCATACATGAACACTCTGCCATCCTCCAAAGTGCGAAAGCTGCCCGAGGGATTGGCCATGATGAATTCGGAGCGGCCTGCGTTGGTGCTCACGTCAAAGTAAAGATAACCGAATTTTTCGTGAAGCGAATGGATCTTTTTAATCTCTGGGGTAAAGTAGCGGCGGTCCAGCTCCTCGAGCAGCAGCTCTTGCGTGCGCTCGTCAAAGTCGGCCATACGCTCGATCATGCCGATCTCCTCGCCCTTGCCGTTTTTCTTGGTGTCGGGCTCGCGGATGCAGATGTAGAGGTCGGGATCGGTGATGGGGAAGGCGCGGATGGGGATTACGCGCTCAAAATGCTCCTCGGTGCCGTCGGGCTTTGTGACCGAGAGTGAGAGAAGTCCGCCTGCGGAAAGAGAAAACGCGGCGTTATCCGGGGTCAGCGCGATCGATACGCGCTTATCAAAAAGTGATTTTTCCTGCATGATTACACCTCCATGCCGCCCGCGGCGGCGTCATATCGTTTTGCATGAAAAGACTCAGTGAGAAAACTCACGCTTAGCGTCCTTCCATAACCTTGGTCATCTGTTCGTTTTGCAGCGTCCAGAGCTTGTAGTAAACACCCTGAGCCTCCATCAGCTCCTCTTGCGTGCCCATTTCCACCAGCTCGCCGTTTTCCATTGCCATGATGTAATTGCAATTCTTGAGCGTGGAGAGGCGGTGCGCGATGCTGATGCTGGTCTTACCCTCTATCAGCTTGTCGATTGCCTGGCTGATCTGGTGCTCGGTCTCGGTGTCCATGGCGGCGGTTGCCTCGTCAAGGATTAGAATGGCGGGGTCAAGCAAAAGTGCACGCGCAATGGGCTGCGGCTTTTCGCCCGGATCCGGCAGTTCTTCCTCAACGGCCAGCAGATCA
>CAZCRV010000073.1:0-9727 GCA_964501175.1 uncultured Clostridium sp. | reverse complement strand
TCCCTTGATCGGGAACGCAGATTCTTTTTGCCTTCCCGAGAGGGGAGGTGATGCAAATGTACGTGACTTGGGAGCTGTTGTTTCTGCTTGCAGGACTCATTATAGCGCTTTTAACATACATTGACAATCATAATAAAAAGAATTAACCGCCTCTGCCGACCAAAGCTAAGCGGTTAATTCTTTTAACTTATTAGACTGGGGAGCAACCGTCATCGGCTCTCTCCGTTACTATTGTAGCACAAAAGAGTTGACTTGTCAACTCTTTTTTTGAGTGATATTTTGGCGTTGTCGAAGTGATGTTCTATTTGCCTGCTGCGAAAAGAGTTGGATTATGGTCAGATGTTATCTGAATAGCATTCCGTAGCCCCAGCCGACTCTTCCTCCGCCCTTGAGCCTCTCGACAAACGCGCGGCGCAGCGAGGTGTCGGTGGGCAGACGGTCGGGGTTGCGCTCGGCTGTGTCAAACAGGCACCAAAGGCTCTCGCCGTCTGAGTCGTCCCAGGAAAGGATCTCGAATTCTTCCATGAATTTGCGCACGTTGCTGCGCTCGGAGACGAATTCGTTCATGCGCGGATAAAGCAGCCAGGAGTGGCATACGAACGGCACTTTTCCGTCCGGGCATTGGCCCTCGGGCAGCTGAGTTGCAAAGAATGCCTTGGCGCGCGCAAACGAGTCCTCGTAAAGCGCGGGGGAAAGCGGCTGACCCGAGCGCGGAATGTGCATATTCAGCACCTTGCTTTCCTTGCCAAGCACAATGCCGTCCTTGTCGTATTCGCGTCCGAAATCCATGATCTCAAATTGCAATCGACCCTGTGCAAAGCGGGTCATTTTGAACCATCCCGGCATCCAGAACGCCACAAATATACCACGTACACCGCGCACGAGCTTGCATTCCTCCAATTTGTACTTCAGATCGCACATGGAGTCGTGCCAGATGGCGTCGTCCACCCCTCGCTCGGCATAAACCTCGCGCAACCTCTTGGAAAGGCAAATGAACAGCAAAAGGTCGGTGGTGTGATTGTGTACGTTTGCCAGTCGCGCTGCTTTTTTGCTTTGTGCGGTCAGCGTGCCGTAGTCACAGTCGATATTGGCCTCATAGGTTGCGATCGCGTCCTCAAATTGCTCCTTGGCCTCGGGATTGGACATGATCGTGTCGTAGGCGGAAAGCAGATGCGCAGCGTCGGCCGGATCATACGCAAAATCCTTCAAAAACCAAATCAAATAGTCTCTCATACCGTACCTCGATCAGCGGAACAGAATGCCGAATCCGTAGCCGACTCTGCCGCCGTTTTTCAGATGTGCAACGAATGCGCGGCGCAAAGAGGTGTCGGTGGGCAGACGGTCGGGGTGCTGCTCCATGGTGTCAAACAGACGCCAGAGGTCCTCGCCATTGTTGTGGGCGCTTTCCATGATGGTAAATTCCGAGAGGAACTTGTAGGTGTTGAGATGCGGGGGCACGAATTTTGCCGTGTCGGGGTAGAGCAGCCAGGAATGGCACACGAAGGGCGCCTTGCCCTCGGGGCCTTGATCTGTGGGGAACGTACCCTTGTAAAATTCCTTGGCGCGTGCAAAGGAATCCTCGTAAAGCGCGGGGGAGAGCGGCTCTCCCGAGCGCGGAATGTGCATGTTGATGACCTTTTGGCCTTTTGTGATCTTGATTCCGTTGCCTTCAAAATCGATCGGCATATCGATCAGCTCAAACTGCAATCTTCCCAGCGAAAAGCGGGTGAGATTGAAAAATCCGGGGAACCAGCCGCCCACAAAAGAGCCGCAAATATCGTATACCACGCGGCATTCTTCCAGCTTGTAGCGCAGATCCAGCATGGAGTCGTGCCAGATGGAAAGGGCGATGCCGTGCTGCCCGTACAGCTCGCGCAAATGCTTGGAGAGCATGATGAACAAGAGGAGGTCGGTGGTGTAGTTGTGCACGCCTGCAAGTCTGCCGCCCTGCTGCGTTTCGCGCATCATGGCGCCGTAGTCGCAATTGAGGTCAGTAACGTAGGCTTCATAGGCGCGCTCAAAAGGGATTCGCGCCTCGTCACAGGCGCAAATCTTGTCAAAGGCGTCCAAAAGAAAGGATGCATCCTCTTCGGAATAAGAAAATTCGGCAAAAAATTCTTCAAAATATTTTCTCATAATGGGCTCCTTTTGTTCCTTAAATGAATTTTACTGCAGTGCCGTACGCCATGATCTCGGCCGCACCGTCCATGACGGCTGAGGATGCGTAGCGCACGCAGACAATGGCATCCGCGCCCATGGACTCGGCCTTCTCGATCATGCGATCGGTGGCCTTTTTGCGCGCGTCGTTCATCATCTCGGTGTACCCCTTGAGCTCGCCACCCACGATGGTCTTGAAGCTTGCGGCAATGTCGCGGCCAATGTGCTTGCTTTGCACCGTGCTGCCGTCCACCAATCCCAGCGTTTCAAATTGCTTGCCCGTAATATAGTCGGTTGTATAGATGTTCATAGCAACCCCCATGCCTGTATTACTTTGATTTTAGCATATCAAAGCGTATTTGTCAACAAAAAAGACTTGACACATGGACTGCGGATTTAACGGAAAAATCTGAAACAGGGCAGCATCACAAAATGTTGTCCTGTTGCTTTTAGTAAAAAAGCGCCAGCAAGGAGGAGCAAGCCCCTCCCCTACCGCCCGATATTTAGTTTTCCGCTGCCACAAGCCGAGATTTCCAAACCGTCCATCGGTAGGGGAGGGGCTTGCTCCTCCTTCCTTGCCCAAGCTACATGTTTTCACCTATAAATTAGGGTTGCCTTTGATGAGGCAACCCTGTGTGATTTATTTATATTTTACTAATTTCGCATCCCCATCGGGCGCGGTTTATTCCGGCATAGCCTTTTTGCCAAGTATCTTGCGGCAAAGGCGGTAGAAGTAGTATGCACCGATGACAAAGGCGACGTCAAGGCAGGTGACGATCAGTACGTAAAGGATCTGCGTAGGTGCGTAGCCAATCGCGTCGCAGACCATGACGCGCACGCTTTCCAAAGGAGCGATGTTGCAGCGGTAGAGGTTGTTGTAATTGGTTCTGAGCAGGTGCGAGGCAATGCCTGCTACCATGCAGTAGACGCCCACAAAGGCGGCGGAGAAGCGAACCTCACCCTTGCCCGGGGTGTGCAGCTGCAGGGCCGGCAGCAGCATGTAGGCAAAGAGCACTAAGTTGTGGAAGGTGACCGTGTGGAACGAAAAGAAATCTGTGAAATAAAGCTTGATATTATCGGCAGAGTAGATCAGGGCGGGGTAGATAACTGTCAGCAAAAAGACTGCCGAGGTCAGACCGCAAGCAACGCCCGAGACAAGACGCGCGTGCTTGCCGCGATAAAAGGCGAGAAGCGGGAGCGCGATCAGCATCAGCGAGCAGAAGTGCAGGGGAATGTGGTAGAGGTCGTAGCCTTGCGGACGCAAAAAGGACGCGATCTGCTTGCCGATCTCTAACAAAAGCAGTACGCTTGCAATGATCTGCAAGGGGATTATGCGCACGCGCAGGGGCTTGTCCTTCAAGACAAGGCGCAGGATCACGGTCAGCACGACCATGACGGCAAGTGCGGGCAGCAGGGTTTTGAGATGTGCGGGCGTCCAGAGTTGCATATAAAATCCCCCCTTAGATTACTACGTCCATCATAGCACCAAGCAAAAGTGATGTCAATAAAATCGGGGAGGAATTAAGATATTAAGATTTGGGGCGGACGGCAACAATGCAAAACCCCCGACCCAAAGGTCGGGGGTTGAATCATTTTTAACTTAACAACGCGCGGTCGTTGGCGAATTCCTGGCCGCTGGTCTGCGAGAACTTCTGAATCAATGCTTCCACGGTCAAGGCTTTCTTTTCCTCGCCCGAAACGTCGAAAATGATGCGTCCCTCGTGCATCATGATCAAGCGGTTGCCGTAAGCGATGGCGTCCTTCATGTTGTGTGTGACCATCATGGCGGTCAGGCCGTTTTCCTTGATCAGCTTGTCCGAGATCTCCAACACCTTGGCAGCCGTCTTGGGGTCAAGCGCAGCGGTGTGCTCGTCAAGCAGCAGCAGCTTTGGCTTTTTGATCGAAGCCATCAGCAGCGTCAGCGCCTGTCGCTGGCCGCCCGAAAGCAAGCCGACCTTGGCGGTCAGTCTCTCCTCAAGGCCAAGGTCAAGGATCTTGAGCAGCTCTTTGTATTCCTTGCGCTCTTTGGAGGTAATGCCGGATCGCAGCGTGCGGCGTGCCCCTCTGCGCGCGGCAAGTGCGAGGTTTTCTTCTATCTGCATGTCAGCCGCTGTGCCGGTCATGGGATCCTGGAATACGCGCCCCAGGTACTTTGCGCGCTTGTGCTCGGGCAGCTTGGTGACGTTGACGCCGTCAATGATAATGCTGCCGCAGTCCACGGGGTAAACGCCCGCCACCATGTTGAGCATGGTGGATTTGCCCGCACCGTTGCCGCCGATGACCGTGACGAAATCGCCCTCGGCAAGGTGCAGATTCAGACCGTTAAGAGCCTTTTTGGCATTGATCGTGCCGGGGTTGAAGGTTTTTTCTACGCCTACAATATCAAGCATGCTGCTTCCCCCCTTTGTGTTTTCTCATGTGCGACTGCGTATACTGTCTTTTCCAGTGCGGAATGGCAAGGAAGATGGCCACGATCACGGCCGAGAGCAGCTTTAAGAGATTCGCGTCAAAGCCCAGCGTGATGACCGTCTGAATGACGATGTAGTAAATGATCGAGCCAAGTGCCACGGCCAAAAGACGCAATGCGAAGTTTTTGAAGATCTTGCCGAACAGCGCTTCGCCAATGATGACGGCTGCAAGGCCGATGACGATCGAACCCTGACCCATTTTGACGTCGGCAAAGCCTTGGTACTGTGCCAAGAATGCGCCCGAGAAAGCAACCAGGCCGTTGGAGAGCATGATGCCCAGCACCTTATTGAAGTTGACGTTGATGCCCTGCGCGCGGCTCATGTTGGGGTTGATGCCCGTTGCACGGATCGAGCAACCCATTTCGGTGCCGAAGAACCAATAAAGCAGGCCGATCAGCACAAGCAGCACAAGGCCAACCGTGATCAGCGGATTGTGGAAGGCCCAATCCTTGACCCAACGCAAGGAGACCAGCAGATCGGTCTGGTTGACGTTGATGGACTGGTTGGCCTTGCCCATGATTTTGAGGTTGATCGAATAGAGCGAGAGCTGGGTCAGAATGCCTGCAAGAATGGGTGGGATGCCCATAAAGGTGTGCAAAAGTCCGGTGACCGCACCCGCGATCAAGCCTGCGGCAAAGGCGGCCAGCATGGCAAGCCAAAGATTGCATCCTTTGAGAATTAAAACGACAGCCACCGCACCGCCCGTGGCAAACGAGCCGTCCACGGTCAGATCGGCCACGTCAAGAATACGGTAGGTCAAATAAACGCCGATGGCCATGATCGCCCAGATCAAGCCCTGTGAAACTGATCCCGGCAGGGCACTGAGCAGTTGTTCTAATATTTGCATAGTTTATACCTCTTAAAAGTTGTGTTCAAAAACAGGCGGCAGCCGGAGTGAATTTCTTCGCTCCGGCCATTGCCTTGATTTACTTTTTAGTCTTCGATTGCTACGTAGCCTTCCAGAGGAGTAATGCCCAGTGCATCACAGATCTGCTTGTTGTACTTGGGTGTCTGTGTCTCGGCATAACCGATCGCCATGGTGGAGATGTCGGCCTCGCCCTTGAGAATCTTGGCAGCCATCTTACCGGTTGCATAGCCCAGATCGTAGTAGCTGATCGAGAGGGTAGCAACGCCGCAGCCCTTGCAAATGCCTTCCTCGCCTGCAATGACGGGAACCTTCTTGGGGCCGCAGATGTTATCAATGATACCGGTGTTTTCGGCAACGGTATTGTCGGTGGGAACGTAAATGACGTCACAGTTATCGGCAGCGGTGGTGCAGATTTGCGCGAGATCATTGGAATCGGTGAAGGGGTAGAGAGTCGCGGTCAGACCCTTTGCTTCCAACTCTGCCTTGACCACGTCAACCTGGTACTGGCTGTTTGCTTCCTTGGAGCAGTAGATCAGACCGACCGTCTTTGCATCCGGGAACCATTCGGTGATCATAGCGGCCTGCTTGTCAAGAGGTGCGAGGTCGGAGGTGCCCGAGATGTTGCCGCCAACGGTGCCGTTAAAGTTCTTGATCTCAAGTGCTACGCCGTATTCGGTAACCGACGTGCCAAGGATCGGGATCTCAGCCGTAGCAGCAGCGGCTGCCTGCAGCGCAGCGGTTGCGTTTGCCATGATCAGGTCAACCTTGTTCGAAACGAACTGGTTGACGATGGTCGAGCAGGTGTTTGCGTCGTTCTGTGCGTTCTGATAATCAAATTCTACGTTTTCTTCGCCAAGCTCGTCAATGACTGCCTGCTTAAAGCCTTCGGTGGCAGCGTCAAGCGCGGGGTGCTCTACGAGCTGCACGATACCGATCGTGTATTTGCCGTCGTCCTTGGTCGTGTCGCAAGCGGTCAGCGCGATGCAGCTGCATGCGCAGAGAATGAGGGCTAAGATGAGGGATAACGTCTTTTTCATGATAAAACTCCTTGTGTGTTTTTTTGCCAAGGCAGCTCCCAAATTCGGCGAATTTTCTGCTTGACTTTTCCGTGCCTATAGTATATAATACTTCCATACATTAGTCAAGCGAATGGTTTTGATCATTGCCATCGAAAATATCAATCGACGGAGGGCGCATATGGAGCTCAGAAATTTAATCACATTTATTCACGTAGCCGAGCTTGGCAGCTTTACCAAGGCGGCCGAGGCGCTGGATTATTCGCAATCCACCGTTTCCTTTCAGATCAAGCAGCTGGAGGATGAGCTCGGATGCCTGTTGTTCGAGCGCATCAACCACACCATCACTCTGACCGAGCGCGGGCGCGAGCTGGTATCTTACGCGCACAAGATCCGCGCGCTGACCGATGATTTTAAGGAAAGCCTGACCAAGGAGCAGGAATGTCGGGGGCAGATCCATATCATCACGCCCGACTCGGTGTGCGAGGAGATGATCTCCGCGCATTATCCGGATTTCCACGCGAAATATCCGGGCATTTCGATCCGCTTTTCTACGGGAGACACGGGGCAGATGCTGGACATGCTTGACCACAACGAGGCGGACATCATCGTCACGCTGGACCGTCGCATATACCATAAGGATTATATTATCGCAGGGGAAGAGAGGCTGCCCATGCATTTCGTTGCGTCGTCGCGCTCGCGCTTTGCGGGCGTCAAGGATCTTTCGATCGCGGATATCGTAGGCGAGCCGTTCGTGCTGACCGAGTACGGCCAGGGCTACCGCCGCGTATTTGACCGAGAGCTTGCAAAGAAATCGTTGGAGATCTCGCCCGTGCTGGAGATCGGACGCACCGATATCATCACCTCGGTGCTTTTGCAGAACGACATGATCTCGTACCTGCCGGATTTTGTCACCGCACCGCTGATCGCGTCAGGCGAACTTTGCTATCTTGACGTGTGCGACGTCAATATTGAGGTATGGAAGCAGATGATCTACCATAAAAATAAATGGATGTCCAAGAGCCTGAGAACCTTTATCGATTATGTCAAGGAGCATGAGTTTTCAAACTGAAAAGAGCCTGCAACCGTTCAGATTGCAGGCTCAACATTTTCCTTGGGCGGGATTTTAATTTGTAAGAGAGGCGTCAAAGAAATCGGCGATTTCGGCCATCAATGCCATGTCGTGTCGGCCGTTTGCACCGCGCATGACGTCGTGATCGCGGTCAGCGTATTTCTTGAAGGTAAAACGGGGATCGTCCGCATACTTTTTGTAATATGTGTCATAGCCGTAGGCGATCGGAATGGTGTCGTCCTGTTCCCCGTGCACCACAAACACGTCGCAATCGCTGTTTGCAAGGCCCTTCATGCCGGTGGAAAAGGCGTATGAGCCGTAGGAGAAGAACTCATAAGCCGAAGCGAAAGGAAGGAGCAGCTTAGCCACGGGTCCCACCATTTCACAGCCGCGGTAGTCGATCATATTCATGGATTTGTTCCAGCCGGCCAAGGATGCAACCGCCTTGACCTCGGGGTGATAGTTGAGTGCATTGACCACCGAAAGGCCACCCCAGCTATATCCCATCAGTAAAAAAGGAAGGTTTTGCGCCTCGGGCAGGGTCTGTGCGTAGGAAATGGCGTAGTCCAGATCGATAAAGCCCTGCGGCAATCCGCCCATTACCTCGCCCTCGCTTTCATCATTGGCGGTGGCATCGTAGGCGAATACGTAGTAGCCGCGAGAGCAGAAATAATCAAAAATATCCATGTAGCCACGCTGGCCACCCGCGCCCATGCCGTGGGCGAATACGATGATGCCCTTGGGGGTGGTGTTGGCGTGCGAGTAAAGATAGCCTACTAAAGTGTGCCCCTGCTTTGTGGCAAAGGTATGGCGAGTGCGCTCCATGGCGGGAAACTCGGAGATATCAAAAGCAGCCTCCTCGCTTGTTTCGCAGCGATAATTAAAGCTGCCCGAATAGATGGAAACGGCCAGGGAATAAAGACCGATCGAGCCACCGATCACAGCAAGCACAAGCATGGATGCGATGACGATGATCAATATTTTCTTGTTTTTGGGTTTCATAAATGCCTCCGTTGGTTGGTTTTCTGTGACTATTGTAACACAACGCAAGAAAAAATGCAACAAAAATAAAGAAAAAGGGCTGCCGTGCGGCAGCCCTTGGTGATGTTTTTACTTTTTCAGCGCACCGACAAGGCCGAGCACGCCGCTGACGATCAGCAGAATGCCGCCCACGATCATGACGATATGTGCAATGCTGCCCCAAGCGAATGCAAGCAGCAGGCCGACTACGATAGTCAGAATGGGGAAGAGGATGGCGAGCGCCTTCTTCTTTTTCTGTCCGAGCGCCTGTACCAGCGCGATGATACCCTTGATGGCGATCAGGATACCCAGCACCAGCATGACGATGTCGGTCAGCACCCAGCCGACGACCAAGATTGCAACGCCGATGATCAGGCTGACGATACCGCCGCCGATGTTCTTCTTGACCAGCTCAAGAATACCCGAGACGACGAACACGATGCCTGCGATGGTCATCGCGATGTTGAGCGCCTCGCCGGGGAATACCAGCAGCAGAATACCGATAACGATGTACAGGATCGAGGAGATCAAAGCTGTGTTAGAGGATTTTTTGGATTTTGCCATTGTAAAAGCTCCTTTCAAAAATTACAATATCATTATATCATATTTGAGTCGAAAATGTCAATCTTTTAAGCCGCTACAAAAATGAACCGATATTACCAGATCACGATTCTCTTTTCGGGTGCGATGTACATCTGATCTGCTTCGGTCACATCGAACGTCTCATACCATTCGGGGAAGTTACGGGGAGGTATGTTTGCGCGCAGGATGCAGGGGCCGTGTACGTCAACCGCCAGCAGCATCTGGGAGTATTCGGGTCTTGCCTTCTGGCACCATACTCTTGCCCAGTTGGTAAAGTATTCCTCGTAGGATGCGTCCTTGGTCTGACCCATGATATCAAGCGTGACCGACATGCCGCCGTTGTCCGCCATGTTCTCGGATACGATGAATGTGCCGTTGACCTTGCCCCAAGGCAGCTCAATGCCGTCGAACTGTGCGATCATATCCTGCACCTTTGCGTCAAATCTTGCAAAGTCCTCGTCGGTCCACCAGTTGTTGATGTTACCGTTTTCGTCGCACTTTGCGCCGTTGCTGTCAAACGCGTGAGAAATCTCGTGGCCGATAA
>CAZCRV010000072.1:0-9767 GCA_964501175.1 uncultured Clostridium sp. | reverse complement strand
TACAGCCAGCTTTCCGAGCAGAGCGTTCGCTACGTCATCGACATGGTGGACAGCGGCAAGGGCAAGGAGCTGGCAGAGCTTGGCGACGATTGCATCTGCGTGACCACCAAGGGCAAGCCCATCAAGGCCAAGACGGTGGGGCAGAAGCAGTACGTGGATGCCATTCGCAAAAATACCGTCATTTTAGGTGTCGGCCCCGCGGGTACGGGTAAGACCTTTCTCGCCGTAGCCATGGCGGTCAAGGCGCTTCGCGACCGTCAGGTCTCGCGCATCATTCTGACGCGTCCTGCCATTGAGGCGGGCGAGAAGCTGGGCTTTTTGCCGGGTGATCTGCAAAGCAAGATCGACCCCTATCTGCGTCCGCTTTATGATGCGCTCTTTGAAATGCTGGGGCCCGAGAATTACCAGCGCCAGGTCGAGAAGGGCATCATTGAGGTAGCCCCTCTGGCTTACATGCGAGGACGCACCTTGGACGATTCGTTCATCATCTTGGACGAAGCGCAGAACGCAACGCCCGAGCAGATGAAGATGTTCCTGACCCGACTTGGATTCCGCTCCAAGATGGTGGTCACGGGCGACCTGACGCAGACCGACCTGCCCTCGGGACAGAAATCCGGACTTGCAGAGGTGGTCAGAATTTTGGACGGCATTGAGGACATTGCGCTGCACCGCTTTACCGAAAAGGACGTGGTGCGCCACAGACTTGTGCAAAAGATTATTCTCGCATACGAGAAATACGACAGAGAAAAGCACGAGACCCGCGAAAGACAAAAGAAATATCATCACAGCAAAAGAGAGGAACATGACAAATGAGACGCAAAATGCTTTTGAAGATCTATTTTGAAAACGAGCAGGAGATCCTACCCATCACATACAAGCTCAAGATCCTGCTTCGCCGCGCGATTGAGGCAACCTTGGACTACGAGCAGTTCTGCAACGGCTGCGAGGTCTCGCTGACCTTTACCGATAACGAGGGCATACGTTCTCTCAACCGTAAGTTCAGACAGATCGACCGTGAAACCGACGTGCTTTCCTTCCCGCTCTTTGACTACGAGGGCGAGGCGGACGAGCCTGTATTGGACGAGATCCGCAACAACCTTGGCGATATCGTCATTTCCTTAGAAAAAGCGCAGGCGCAGGCTGAGGAATACGGCCATTCCTATGAGCGCGAGGTTGCATTCCTTTGCGTGCATTCCATGCTGCATCTGCTGGGCTACGACCACGAGCGCAGCGAGGCGGACGACCTTGACATGAGACACAGACAATCCGAGATCATGAAGTTGCTTGGATTGGAGGTACATAATGCATGATGGACTCACAAGAGCCTGAAAAGAGAGAAAACCCCTATAAAAAGCAAAACCCTTATAAAAAGCAAAAGGGAAACAGGGAAGAGCTGCCCCCCGAGGAGCAGACTGTGGGCAAGACCGAGAATTTCTTGACGGCAAACGTCAAGCTGATCACGTTTTTGACGTTTGTGGCCTTGTTTTTGGTATTCCTTGGCCCCGTGAGCATCTGGCAGATCTCGGAGTGGGTACAGGCGGCTAAGCAAGAGGCGCTGGAGGAGAGTGCTATTCCCATGGATGCGCTGCTTATGATTGCGGATAAGGGCGGCGAGGCGGATTGGCGCGATTTCCGCTCATTTGGCAAAAGCGAAACGGTTTCCGAGTCGGACGGCTTTGTCACCTGGCGCCTGGAGGTCAAGGACGAGGCCTTTGCCGTGGTAGTTGGAGGGCCTACAAAATCGCAGAACCCGCAGTATATCAGAGTATATTGTCTGAGAACGGGAGAGAGCGCCGACCTTTACAAGGATGACATTGCAGCGTTTGTTGAGGCGCATCAGAATATTGAAGAATAAAGGAATCATCATATGAGAAAAACAGGATTTATCGCAATCGTGGGCAGACCCAATGTGGGCAAGTCCACGCTGCTCAATGCAATACTTGGCGAAAAGGTGGCCATCGTGTCCTCCAAGCCGCAAACCACGCGTAACCGCATCACGGGCATTCATACCGTGGGGCAGGATCAGTACGTCTTTATCGATACCCCCGGTATCCACCGCCCGCAGAATCAGCTGGGTGACTATATGGTCAAGGAGGCCAACAACACCATGTACGAGGCGGACGCCGTGATCATGGTGGCAGACACCGGCAAGGAGATCACCCGCGTGGAGGAGGATATCATCGCATACCTCAAAAAGAGCGGCGTGCCCTGCGTGCTGGCGCTCAACAAGATCGATATGTATAACCGCGAGATTATCGCCAAGACCATTGCGGCCTATGCGGACAAGCATGCCTTTTCCGCCGTTGTACCGATCTGCGCCAAGAACGGCAAGGGCGTAAAGGAAGTATTGGACGAATGCAAACCCTTCCTTACGGAATCCCCCTGGTATTTCCCCGAGGATATTGCCACCGATCAGCCCGAGCGACAGGTCGCAGCCGAATTGATCCGCGAAAAGCTGTTGCGTACGCTCAATAAGGAGGTGCCGCACGGTATCGCAGTCGTGATCGACAAGTTTGAGGATCAGCGCACCCTGGTCAGCATTTACGCGACGATTTATTGCGAAAAGGCCTCGCATAAGGGCATTATCATCGGCAAGAACGGTGAGGAGCTCAAGCGAGTCAGCACCTATGCAAGAGAGGATCTTGAGGCGCTGCTTGGCACCAAGGTATATCTCAATCTTTGGGTCAAGGTCAAGGAAAACTGGCGCGAGAGCGCAGCAGCCGTTTCCAATTTCGGGTATAAGCCGGAATAATCATATGTATTACGTTCCGTAGGGGCGACCTGTGGTCGCCCGCGGGCGCACGCAGTGCGCCCCTACGGTACAATGCTTGAATTGTAGGGACCGGCGTCCCCGACGGTCCGATTACCATATATAGAAAGGAGAGCACCACTATGCAAATGAGCACCGACGGACTTGTCACGCGCGTGCAGAACACGGGAGACCACGACAAGCTTTTGCAGATTCTGACCGCAGAGCACGGCAGAATTTCGGTCATGGTCAAGGGCGGAAAATCGCTCAAAAACCCTGCTATGGCGTGCTCTCAGCTGTTTACATACGGCAATTTTGAGCTGTACCGCAAGGGCGATTTTTACTGGCTGCGGCAGGGAAGCGTGCTCAACGCCTTTTACGAACTTTCCGCAGACATTGTGCGCATGAGCCTTGGCGTGTATCTTTGCGACGTGGCCAACGAGCTTTCGGATCGCGACGAGCCTGCCGAGGAGCTTTTGCGCATGCTGCTCAATTCTCTTTATCTGATCGGACGCGAAAAAAAGCCGCAGGCTATGGTCAAGGGCGTGTTTGAGCTGCGCGCCGCTGCCATTTCGGGATACTTGCCCGAGATTGACGCCTGCTGTCGCTGCGGCAGCATTGACGAGCGACTCAATTACCTGGACGTTATGAACGGCCGCTTGCTTTGTGCCGATTGCCTGTCGCGTCAATCAAGGCTTGTCCGCACGCCCATGGTGGGCGCAGACGCGGACGGAGACCGCGAAAAGAGCGTGCTTTGCGCCATGACCCCCGCGGTCACGGCGGCCGTGCGCTACGTGCTGCACGCTTCTCCCGAGCGCGTTTTCTCGTTTGAGCTTTCCGACGAGGAGGACGTGGTCGAGTTTTCGCGCACCGCACAGACCTATCTGCTCAACCATTTGGGGCGTGGCTTTGATTCGCTGGAGTTTTATGAATCGGTCAAGCCGAAGGGAGGCAGCCATGGATAAGAATCGAATTTC
The DNA here is from genome assembly GCA_964501175.1 of uncultured Clostridium sp. Classification (GTDB taxonomy): domain Bacteria; phylum Bacillota; class Clostridia; order Oscillospirales; family CAG-272; genus SVQP01. Next base: position 6,041 of record CAZCRV010000072.1, on the reverse strand, counting down.
CGAAATGCTGGATTGCGTGGACAAGTACCCCTTTCATATGCCGGGGCACAAGCGCAACGCCCTGCTTGTTGGGCGTGATTTCCCTTATGACCGTGACATCACCGAGATCTCGGGCAGCGACAATCTGCACGATATGAGCGGTGTGATCAAGGAGGAATGTGACCGCGCCGCCGCGCTTTGGGGCGCGAAACGGGCGCATATTCTGGTAAACGGCTCCACCTCGGGCATCTTGGCTGCCATTCGCGCTTATGCGGGGCATGATCGCTCGGTTGTCGTGGCGCGTAACTGCCACAAATCCGTTTACAACGGCATCGAGCTTTGCCGCTTGAAGCCGACTTATATTTACCCCAAAACCGATTCCGCAAGTGGGATCTGCGCAAGCATTTCACCCGCAGAGGTGGATCGTGCCCTGGCCGATGCACCGGACGCAAGGCTGGTCATTCTGACAAGCCCCACCTACGAGGGCGTGATCAGCGATATTGCGGGCATTGCGCGCGTCGCACATGCGCGTGGCGCTTTGCTGTTGGTGGACGCCGCGCATGGCGCACACCTGGGATTTGGCGATTTTGCCGCGCACCCGATCACGCTGGGCGCGGACGTCGTCATCTGCTCCTTGCACAAAACGCTGCCCGCACCCACGCAGACGGCGATTGCGCTGATTGGTAAGACCTGCCTCAACCCTGCGGCCATGGCCGCGCAGCTGACGGTGTTCCAAACCTCGAGCCCGTCTTATATTTTCATGGAGGAGTCTGCACGTTGCATTCACCTTTTGCAAAGAGAAGGGGAGGGCCTTGTGCGCGCATGGCTGCAAAGGCTGACGGCGTTCGAGGAAGCCACCGCCTCGCTGCAGCAGTTACGTCTGCTGTTCAGAGGCGATTTGCCGGATGGCGTTTTTGCATATGATCCCGGAAAGCTGGTCGTAAGCACGCGCGGCACGAATGTCAGCGGCCACGCGCTGGCCAATATGCTGCGTGACCAATATAAAATTGAAATTGAAATGGCGGCGAGCGATTATATCATTGCCATGACCTCGCTTGCCGATACGGATGAGGGCTTTGCGCGTCTTGCGCATGCGCTTTGCGAGATCGATATTCGGACAGAGGCGGATTCGTCTGCGTATCCTGTGCATCTGCCGCAGCTGCACAGCGTATATGCGCCCTGGCAGGTGGCCGATCTTGCCGCAACAAGTGTACCCATTGCCCAAGCAGACGGCTGTGTGGCCGCCGAGTACATGTGGGCGTATCCCCCCGGCATTCCTTTGGTCGTACCTGGAGAGATGATTGACGATCAGATGCTTGCCGCGTTTGCAGAGCTGCAGGCGCGCGGCACCGAGCTGCACAGCACGAGCGGGCAAATGCCAAACGCTTTGCGCGTTGTGATAGAGGAATAAATATGGAAAATAAATTGCATTTTCATTATGATTTTGAACCGCGCGCTATTCTGCAAGCCCCGAATGCCGCACAGCGTATTGCGCTGATGAAGCAGGCGGGCGTGGACACGGTTTGGCTGGACGCCTATGCGTATGGCACGCATCTTGCCACCGAGCAGGAGTTGATGGACGCCAAGAAGCTTTTGGAGCAGCACGGCTTTGATGTGCAGGTGCTGACCATTCCCGTAGGGCATGGCTCGAATGCGCTGCTGGGCGACGGGGGAGACCCCGGCATCCCACCTGCGTGGCAAAGCCGCATCAATGCAGCGGGGCAGCCCGTGGCGTTGGCGTCCTGCATGCGCTGGGAGAGAATGCTGCAGGACAGCCGCGACGTGGCGCAAAGGTATTGTGAGCTGGGCTTTACCAAGATCTTTTTTGACGACGATTTGCGCGTCGGCCCTTGGGGACCTGTGCTGCAGGGCTGCTGCTGCCCCGCTTGCATGCAAGCCTTCGGTCAAAAATACCCGCAGTACGCGCACATGACCGCACCCGAGATTTTCGCCGCGGCAACCGAGGGCGACGACCTTTGGAACGCCTGGAGCGACGTGCAATGTGATGCGGTGCTGAACTTTTTGGAGCAAACCGTTCCCGACGGCATGACGCCCGGCGTGATGGTCATGCACAACGGTGACCGCAGACACGGACTGGATATCTCCCGCATCAAGAAGCGCTTTCCGAACGCCCTGTTCCGCGTGGGGGAGGGCCACTTTGAGGACGTAAGCTTTACGTATCCGTTTGCTGCGGATGCCATTGCGCATTCCGTTCGCACGCACCTGTGTGCAATCGGCAACAGCGAAAACGCATTCAGCGAATCCACCGTATACCCTGAAAACGCGCTCTCGCCCGAGCATCTGGTGCAAAAGCTGCGCCTGGAGATTTCTTTGGGCTTGCGCAATCTGTTTTTGATGAGCGGCTTGTTCTTTTTGGGCGAGCCCTACTGGCAAGCAATCGCTGATGCGCGCCCCGAGCTGGAGGCGTTGGCTGAGCGCATGCCGACCGAGATCCCAAGCACCCCCGACGATTTTATCTGGCAACTGTAAACCTTGATTGGAGGACCGATATGAACCCGATCCGAAACAAAATCAGCCTTTTATGTGCGCTGCTGGCTCTTTGCCTGCTGCTTGGCGCTTGTTCGGGAGAGACTCTGCCCGAAGAGAGCACCCAGCAAGGTACCGACGCCCCCGTCGAGAGCACGCCCGAAATCGTACTGCCCGATGAAAAGTACCCGACGGCCGACGATCTGGACGCCTCTGCTGACTTTTCCAAGCTGATCATCTCGTCCGTGTATGCGGGCGGCACGTCCAAGAGCGCACCCGTGGCGCACAGCTACGTTTGCCTCTATAATACGGGTAAGGCAGAGCTTTCGCTCCAAGGCCTTGCCGTGCACGTTTGCGGCGGTGACTACGTCTGGCGCGAATACGCGCTGCCTTATGGTGCAAGCATTCCCGCGGGCGGCTATTATCTGCTGACGGGGCACGAGACCGGCACGCAGAGCACGCCCGTACTGGAAACTGCGCAGTACGACGCGCAGCGCCCCGATATGCTGCTGGTTGGCAACGATATGCGTCTTGTCATCGCGCCCGTGGGCACGCAGCTCAAGAATAACGAGCCCATGCAAGGGCAGAGCGGTGTGGTGGATTATGTTTCCGCACACGTACTGGATGCCTCGGACGCGCGCCACTACGTGGGCGGCGCATCCAAGGATGAGCTGATCCGCCGCGATGCGGATTCACCCTTTGCGCCTTTTGACACCGTGAATCTGACCCGTGCTTCCTTTACGCTGCTTGGACAGATTCGTCCGCAGACAAGCGCGGGCGACGTCAACGTGGCCGTGCATTCCATGGCAAACGAGGTGGTATTTTCGCACACGAGCGGCTTTTACGATGAAGAATTTTCGCTGGAAATGACCGCCCCCAAGGGGTACACCGTTTACTATACGATCAACGGCGCAGACCCGCGCACGGTTCTGGCGCAAAAATACGAGCAGCCCCTTTCCATGACCGATACAAGCGCGCTGACCTGGGGAGAGCTGACGCAGAACGCGATTTTGGCCATGGGCAACACCTATTCGCCAAACGTTCTCTCGCAGATGGGCGCATGGACGGTGCGCGCCTACGCTACCAACGGCAAAGATACCACCCCCGTGACCACGCAGACCTATTTCGTGGGTAAGGATATCCGCGCGGACGAGCTGGACGTCTTTTGCCTTGCCGTGCAGCCCGAGGACTTTATCAGCACCGATCCCGACGGCAAGAATATTTACATGAATTTCTCGGAGGGACACGAGCGCATTGTGGCCTATCTGGAGTACATGACCGACGACCGCTGCGAGTTTTCCTCTTGGGTGGAGATCGCGCTCAATGGCAAGGGCTCGCTGGGTATGACCGAAAAATCCTTCCGTATTCTGTTCCGTGAGAATGCAAACCCCGACGTTTCCGAGAATCTCAACGCCTTTAACTACAACATTTTCGGCGAGTATGCCACCAAAACGGCCACGGGCGACGACACCGTGTACTACCGCAGACTGCTCTTGCGTAACGGCGGCGGTGACAACTCGGGCTGCACCATCTCGCGCTCGCATATTGGCGATGCGTACATTGCGCGTCTTGATTCACTTTTGCATGCCGAAACCATGGCATATAAGCCGGTGTTCGTGTTTATCAACGGCGAATTCTGGGGCATTTACAACGCGCGCGAGCGCTTTGACGAAAAATATTTTGAAACCGTGTACGGCGTACCCGAAGAGGATCTTGCCGTGCTGGAATGCCCGTATCCGTTGACCGCGGGCTGGAACGTGGACTACGAGCACACCCACGGCACCGAGGCTGATGCGAATGATTTCAATAATCTTGTCAGCTACGCGCAAAACAACGACCTCTCCGACCCTGTGCATTACAAGTACGTATGCGACCGCGTGGATACCGACAATCTGATCGACTATTTCTGTGCGCAGATCTATCTTTGCTGCAGCGACTGGCCCAGCAATAACGTCAAGGTTTGGCGCAACAGCAATCCCGACAGCATTTCGGGGCAGGACACCAAGTGGAGATTTTGCGTGGTGGACACCGACCACGGCGTGGGCCTGAACTCGGATATCCATACCAATTTGTTTAACTCGATCAGCGACGTGTCAGTCATCGGCCGACTGATCAACGGTCTGATGGGTAACCCCGAGTTCCGCGAACGCTTTTTGATGCGCTTTATCTGGCTGACCGAGGTTTACTACGCACCCGAGGCAGTCTCGCCCGTGTTGGAGGAGATCGTGGACACGGTCGCGCCCGTTATGCAGATGCAGCTGGATCGCTGGAAGTGCACCGACGGCACGCCCACCCCGTACGACGGCAGCCGCCCATCCTGGATGTACTATATCAACGTCATCCGCGACTTTAACCAAAACCGCCCCGCCGCCGCTAAGGCACAGCTCAAGGAGCGCTTTGGCATCTCCGAGGCAGACTATCAAAGACTCTTGGAGCAGGGAATTGCCGAATGGGGAGAGACAAGCCCGCTGATTAAATAAATGCAGAATGCAAAATGCAAAATGCAAAATTGAAGTTGAAAACCCGTGCGACAGCACGGGTTTTCTTCATTTTGTGTAATGTTTTATCGTAGGGGAGGGGCTTGCTCCTCCTCTCTTAGCCAAAGAATATTTCAATTGATTGTACATTTCAAAAAATAAGGCAAAACAAGGAGGAGCAAGCCCCTCCCCTACGGCACGATGCATCGTGCGTATGTGTTTTATGACCAAGTAAACAGAAGAATCCTCGCAAGCAATGCTTGCGAGGAAGGCTCTATTTACAATATTCAATTAGCTCCGATATGTCGCAATCAAGCGCGGCACAGATTTTGCTTAAGACCTCGCTATCATAACGAACAACCTTGTTTTTATAATAGTTATCAATAATCTGAAAACGAATCCCGGTTCGCTTGGATAGCTCATAACGGGTGATGCCATGCGCATCTAAATACTTATCTATCGTTAACCGAATCATTGAATCACATCCTTTCCGTATATATTTTAATAAAGATATACGGTGTTGACAATTCCCATAATAAAGTATATACTTATATAAGTATACTACAAAGGAGTGATTTTATGAAACTGTTGATTGTGGGATCAAGAAGTATAGAGCATTTTGATTTGACCCAATATATACCATCCGAAACAGAAATGATTATCAGCGGTGGGGCAAAGGGAATCGATTCTTTGGCGGAGCAATATGCTGATCAGCATCGGATTTCCAAACTGATTCTTCGTCCTCGTTATGATTTGTTCGGAAAGGCAGCACCGATTATTCGTAATCGGCAGATGGTAGACATGGCTGATGAGGTTTTGATTATTTGGGATGGTCAATCGAAAGGAACGCGTGCGACCGAGCGTTATGCCAAGAAAATGCAAAAACAGCTTACGGTGGTATTATGTGAGCAGAGCAGCATGTAGAGGAATTACTTGCGCCCGCCCCTCAACCATCATCAACCATCAACCATCATTTGTCCTGTTTTTTATCCCCAACCTATTGACAAAAACCATCAACAATGATATAATACATCTGTTAAACTATTTCATGTAAGGAGATATTATCATGAAGAGAATTCAGACCATCCAGACCCGTGA
>CAZCRV010000071.1:0-9804 GCA_964501175.1 uncultured Clostridium sp. | reverse complement strand
AGCCCGCGCAGGGGAGAGGTTTCCACCACCGTGCCCACGCCGTCGGGTGTTTTGACCACGCTGTCTACGGGGGGAGTGAGCTTGACTTCCTCCACGTAAGCCTCGTGCTCGTAGCGCAAACAGCACATCAGTCTGCCGCAAACGCCCGAGATCTTGCTGGAGTTGAGCGAAAGGCTCTGTTCCTTGGCCATCTTGATCGAAACCTGACCGAAATCGGAAAGGAAGGTTGCGCAGCAAAGCGGTCTGCCGCAAGCACCAAGGCCACCCATCAGCTTGGCCTCGTCGCGGATACCGATCTGTCGCAACTCGATTCTGGTGCGGAACACGCTTGCTAAGTCCTTGACCAGCTCGCGGAAGTCAACTCTGCCCGCGCTGGTAAAGTAGAAGAGCAGCTTGGAGTTGTCAAAGGTATATTGTGCCTCAACCAGCTTCATGTCAAGGCCGTGGTGAGCGATCTTTTCACTGCAAATGCGGAAGGCCTCGGTCTCCTTTGCCTTGTTTTCCAAGTTGTGCTTCTGATCCTCGGGAGTCGCGCGACGCATGACCTCCTTGAGCGGCTTGATGATCTCGCTGTCGCGTACCTTGCGGTTGGCTACCCAGATCGTGCCGTATTCGGGGCCGCGTGCGGTCTCCACGATGACGGGATCCCCCTTTGCAAACATCGCTTGTCCGGGCGCGAAATAATAAACCTTTCCCTCTTCCTTGAATCTGATGCCGACAACCTCGGTCAGCGCCTCATCGGGGGCGTAGATCGGCTCGGAATGCGTGGGAACTGACTCCAAGATCGAAGCATCCGCCAGGGGAAGGGCTTCTTCCTTTGCGGGCGCTTGCTGTGCGCGCTTGGTTTCTTGCACGAATTGCTTGATTTCGGAAATCGAAATATCGGCAGGCGTCTTGGGCGTGGACTCTGCCTGCATGGTCTCCTTGGGCAGCTTTTCCTTGTCGTGGCCGCCTCTGCCTCCTCTGTGTCTGGGACGCTTTTTGCCTCCATCGGCTCTTGCTTCACCCTTTGCTTCGGGTGCGGGCTGCTGCTTAGGCTGGCTTTGCTGATTCTGCTTTTGCTGACCCTGCGCAGGCTTGCCTGATTGCTGGTTCTGTTTTTGCTGATTCGGCTGACCTTGTCTGTTCTGTTGCTTTTGCTGATCACCTTGCTTTTGCTCGGGTCTTGCTGCCTCGGGCTGCGCCTGTGCGTTTACCTGCGCATTTGCTTGCACATTTGCTTGCACATTTGCTTGCAAATTCTGATCCTTTTGCTCCGGCTTTCTGTATGGGCGGCGGTGATGCGGACGGTGTTTGTTGCCGCCCTTGTTGGCACCCGACTCGGGTGCTTTATTGTTTTGCTGGTTGTTTTCCATGTATATTACCTCTTGTGTGTTTTCGTGTTAAAGAATATCTGCCGTGATGGCCATGTCGCAGATGGTGATGCGGACGTTGGCGTTGCGCACGGCAATGCTGTCGATCGCCCCGTCCACGGCGGACATGAGTCTTAAAAGCTCCTCTGTGCTAAAGCGCATGACGTATGCGCCCGCGGCCTCGCGGTCGGTAAAAAAGCAAAGGGAAACGGTGGAGGGATCGCATCTGCGCAGCGCGATCAGGTCGCGCAGGGCGCGCATAAGCGTTTGCAGCTTATACGTGATCTCGTCTCGCTTGATCTCGGCGCGGCCGTCCTCGCGCTTGATGCCAAAGGCCACCAGCGCGCGCAGCATGCGCTCTCCCTTGGTGGGAACCGCTTCAAGAAACTCCATGGCTGCCTCTCTTGCCGCAAGAATAGGCGCGCTTTCCTTGGGGGAAAGCAGATCGAGCGCGCGGCCAATGCTGCCGTCGGCTGCCATGAGCACTTGCTCAAGCGTCTTTTCTGAGGCGGAATTTTTGCTGCTCGGAACGTTTTTGGCGATATATTGAGAAATAGTCTCTACGGGCAGCGGCTGCAATCTGTAGATGGGCGCGCGGGAGCGGATGGTCTCCAGCATATTGCCTGCGTCCTCGCAAAGCAGCAAAAACAGCACGTATGCGGGCGGCTCCTCCAGGGTCAGAAGCAGAGCGTTCTGCGCCTGCACGTTCATGGTGTGCGCGTCCTCAATGATGTAAACCTTGGTGTCCAGATCGTTTGGCGGGGTAAGCACGTCGGTGCGCAAATGTCGCACCACGTCCACGGTCATCTGCGCCTTGCCTTTTTCGCGGCTGACCCAAATGACGTCGGGGGATTTGCCCTCAAGAATTTTTCTGCAATTCTTGCAAGTGCCGCAGGGCAGGGGATGCACGTCGCTGCCCTTGTTTTGGCAGCTTTGCGCGGCAGCAATCTGCATAGCCAGCGTGTGCTTGCCCATACCGTAACGGCCTTCCAAAATATAGGCGTGCGAAAGTCTGTGCGCACATATGTCGTTTCCGATACGTTCGCGCAGGGCATCGTTGCCCCACAGGCGTGGTAACATCTGTTTCATAATAATCTCCATGCCGCCTTTGGCGGCTCGAAAAGTTTTGAAAGCTCAACTTAAAATGAATCGGGATTCATTTTAAGTTGAGGTTTAAGCGTGAACGGTAAACTGAACAGATGGGTAGCATGAACTTTCACGCTATACCTCTGCATACAAAAATCCACTTTGCAGTATAACAGATAAATAGAAATTTGTCAAGCATTTGGAACAATATAACCCGCCACCGCACCGATTGCTCGGATATTTTGCGTAGCCGAACGGGAATCGAACCGAATTGCCCGACGACGAGGCGTTTTCGCATCTTTCGGCGCGATTTTACTCGCAAGATTGGTATGAATCAGCGCAAAAGCGCGATGAGCAGGTCAATGCCGTACAGGATGACAAGATGCGCGGGGTAGAAAATATAGAAAAAGTATTTGAGCTTGTATTTGCCCGGCTGTCCGTTGTACAAAGCAAGCGGCAGAATGGCCAAAAGCGACCAGGTGCGCGGGGTCATGGAGCCCTCGATATTGCAGGCAAGCAGCACGGTAGCAGCACTTGCTCCTGCGAATTTGCCGAGCCTTGTGCTGCCGCCCAGGTAGACAAGCACGGGGAAGAGAATGCCGCTGAGCTCGTAGTCCACCTCCACAAAGTGCGTCAGCACAAGCACGCCCGCAAGCGCAGCAGTAAGGCAGAGCGCGCTTATTGTGACGGATAATCCCTTTGCAGGTGCTTTTTTGAGCAGCTTGCCGAGCGCCTTGGATATGGGATTCTCCTTGCCCCCGCAGGCGCAGATCAGCGCGTCCAGGAAAAAGAGCAGGATGATCGAGAGCGAGAAGGTGATCAAAATACCGAGATACAGCTCGTCGGACACAAAAACGTAGGCAATCTGACAGATCGCACCCAGGATAAAGATGCGCAAAAAATATTTGAGACGGTTGCGCGTGTGCCGAAATCCTTCGGCGATGCAAAGAGCGTAGAGCGGCAGGGCCAAGCGTCCGATGATGCGCAGCCAGGTTGCCTCCGGGAACAGAATCATGCCCGCGTGGTCTGCAAGCATGCTGGCGGCTGCAATGATTTTGATCCAAAAAATCGACATATGACACCTCCCCGGAAATTTATGTATCTATTATAACACAAGGGTCGAATTTTGGCAAGTGAAAATCAAAAGGTATTGGCGCGGGTACTTGACAAAGAGCGGTATATTATGGTAAAATCGAACCAAGAAAACGCAGGAGTTTAGCAAAGAGAACATGAGATTTAAGGAACTTTTGGATAGCAGAGAAAATCCGCACTCCGGTGCGCCCATCATTGCTTTTTTGGGGGATAGCGTGACGCACGGCGCCTTTGAATGCATCAAGGGCGGCAGCGGATGTATTTTTGATTTTGCGGCGGTGTATCACAATCGCCTTCGATTGATGATCGCGCAAAAATATGATTGGATCCCGGTCAGCATTATCAACGCGGGCGTTTCGGGCGATTCTGCCGCGGGCGGCTTGCAAAGGCTTGAGCGCGACGTGATCTCGCACAGGCCCGACCTTTGCGTGGTGTGCTACGGGCTTAACGACGTAAACGGTGAGATACAGGAGTATACCGACGCGCTGCGCGAGATCTTCAAGAGACTTGCCGACGCGGGGATCGAGACGCTGTTTATGACGCCCAACATGCTCAACACGCGCGTGGGAGACAACGTCATCGATGAATTTACCGTATATTCCGAGGTTACGGCGGGCATGCAGAACGGCGGCAAGATGGACGCGTTCATGCAGGCGGCACGCGACGTGGCCTTTGAGTGCGGCGTGACGGTAGCGGACGGATATGCCTTATGGAAGCAGATGCAGGCAAACGGCATGGATACTACCGCGCTGCTCTCCAACGGCATCAACCATCCCTGCCGCGAGATGCACGGTATGTTTGCCGAGTTGCTTTACGAGACCATCTTCGGGGTATCCTCCACCATGCCCGAGCCCGAGAACAGACCCGAGCCAGAGCCCGAGGATGGCGACGAGTTGACGCCTTTGGAGTTTGAGATGGATGAACAAGAATAACGTAGGGCGGGGGACTATTTTTCGTCAACACCCGTAGTGCTGGGGCTTGCTCCATCATGACGCAAAAAAGGAAGTTGCTTACAATGGGCAACTTCCTTTACTTTTTTATTTACGTTTCGTTCACGGGCGAACTGCGTTCTCCCCTATGAATTCAAATCTGTTATACTGTCCTCTCCCACTCCATAAAGTCAAGCGGTGTGCCGTCCTTGGCAAAGGTTCTGACTGCGCATGGCGTCAGCTTGACCTGCAGGGGCTTTCCAAGCAGCTGCACGTTTGCATCCATTTGCTCGCGTGTTGCATTCCATGCGCGCAGGATCGGCTCTTGCCCATCCTCGCTTTGCTTGATCGCGCTGATCATCAGCCCATCCGGCACGTCCGCAATGCCCGTAAAGCTTTCGGGCAGCGTGCCGTGATGGAAGCTTGCATTGACGGTTCTTGCAGGACTGTTCAAGAGCGCTGCGCGGCGGTGCGCGTCTGCGTTATTTTTATAGGGGAAGATGGTGTAATGCGTGGTATGTGTATCCATATCCATGTATTGATATTTGCCATCGCGCACTCCGTAGTGGTCGGCATACACCGCGGTGCGCAGAATGGTCATGCGCACGTCGTGTTCTGTGGAATCATATCCATATTTTCCCTCGTTGGCAACTCCAAGGCTACCCGAGGCAAGCCATTTGCCAAAAGGCTCTTCGCCGTTGCAAAGCGGACGTGTGATGGTACCATACGGGATCTCGCAGATCACGGATTCCTTGGCAGGGAAGGTCAGCTTGAGCGCTCTGTGCTGCTCTTGCACGTGTGCGGAAAGCGTGACGGCAATCTCGTCGCTGCCTGCGGCCAACGTGTAATCTCTGATCAGCAAGCTCTCGCCGCAGCTTTGCGTGACGCGCAGCACGGCACAAACCGTTCCTTGCTCCAAAACCTCAAATTTCGGCTGCCCAAAGCTGCCGCAAGCAGGGCCGAGATCAAAGCGGTTGTGCGCCCAGGTGTCGCATTCGTGCTCATCTGTCAGGATCGCGCCCATCGGGCGATCGCTGATCGCATGGCCGTCTTGTTTGTCGATGATACGGTAAAGCTCGCCGCTCTCACAGTCAAATTCCGCGCGAATGCACGCGTTTTCCAAGGCGTACAGCTCGGCTTTAACCAAGGGGAAGTCGGTTGCTTGCTCTTTGGTGGGGAAGTAGCGGTAAAGTCTGTAGCCGTAAGCGGGAAGTTCTGCTATAAAGGCGGTTTCGTAAAGGTCTTGCTCGCCGTTGGTGGCCTCACCGCGCACCTGCTGGCAGGGAATGGCACGGCCTTGCTCGTCGGTCATGCTCCTGCAATCCGTGCGGCGGTGCAAAAGCGTGCGTACGGGGAATGCGTGTGGATTGAATACCAGCACGGGAGTTCCCAGCTCCTTGTGCTCCCAGGTCAGAAAATGCTTGGCGCAAAGCTCGCCCGGCTCGTGTCCGCGTGCGGTTTCCACGCGTGTGGCAATGGCTTGCATGGCGGCATTGATGGCGCGCTCAGAAATGCTCATGGCCTCGCCGTGCAGGTAGGATGCATCGGAATAAGCACTCTGAATGCAGCAGCCGGCCAGGATATCGTGGAATTGATTGAACAATACGTTCTCCCAAGCCCTTTTCAGCGCATCCCCCGGGTAGGGCGCACCGACCAGGTGCTGCGCGAGCAGACAAATGCGCTCGGCTGCCAGCAAATTTTCCTCGCATTGACGGTTGGCACGCTTGATGGAGCTTACTGCAGAGTAGCAGCCGCGTGCATGGTGCTGCAGCTCGGTGGCGTGCACGGGCAGGGATTTGGCATCCAAGGCGTCAAAGAAATCGTCGGGTGAGGCAAAGGTGCGGTGCTCGGACAAATTGGTGCTCAGCTGCTCGAGCAGGCGCGCACTCGGGCCGCCACCGTGGTTGCCGATGCCGAAAAAGGCCATGCGCGGCACGCCGTCCTCGGCGCATGCGCGGTCAATGGCGTCGATGGATGCGATCTCATCGGGCGGACCGAAATATTGGCGGATGCGTGAGGTGACCACCTCGCTGCCGTCATCGCTTTTCCAGAGAAAATGATCATAATCCAAATGCTTTTCATACTCCATGGGGCGCATGAATACGTAGCGGTCCATGCCCGCACCGCGCAAAAGCTTGGGGAGCGAGGCATTGTGGCCAAACGAATCCACGTTATAGCCCGTGCGTGCGGTCACGCCGAATTTTTCCTTGAAATAACGCTGCGAGATCAGCGCATGGCGCGCAAAGCTCTCGCCCGAGGGCATATTGCAGTCGGGCTGCAGATACCAGCCGCCCACCAAGCACCAGCGACCCTCTTGGACGCGTGCTTGGATTTCACGGAACATCTCGGAATCTGTCTGCTCCACCCACATGTAATAGACGGCGCAAGCCGAGGTGAATTTATAGTCGGGATATTCGTTCATGCGATCCAAGACAGAGCGGAAGGTGGCAAGCACCTCGGAATACCCGTCCTGCCAACGCCACAGCCAAACGGGGTCAATGTGCGCGTTTGCAACCAAGTAAAGCTTTTTCATAAGCACCTCCGTAAAGAGTCGTTGCATTCATTATAGCACATCTTTTCCCCGAAAGCAATAAAAGAGACCAAATCCGAGGATTTGGTCTCTGATTTTTAGCCGAACGGGAGTATAACCAATTCGGTTCGACTCCCATCGGCTATTCAAGCTCCAAGGGCTTGACGCTGAATTGCGAGCCGCCGAGTGCGTAGTAGTAGCCGTCGACGTACACGCCGCGCATTTCGCGCAAGTATTGGTGTGTGCCAAAGTCGAAGCGCAGCACCTCGGAAATAGTCTCGCCGTCAAAGTGCAGCACCAGGTATTCGAAGCGACTGTTCTCGTATCTGTACACGTTGTCGTCCAGGTAGACCTTATCCTGGGTGTAAATGCCAAGGCCTACAAGGCCGTTTTCGCGGTCGATATAGTAGCACTTGTATTCGAGATGGTAGTCGGTCAAGGGGAACTCGATGGCGCAATAGGAGTCTACCGTTTCTTCGCCCTCGGTGTAAATCTCCACCTTGAGCTCGTTGCCGTTGCCGCCGCGACCGATACCGAGCAGGTAACCGTCTGCAAAGTTGACAAGGCTTGAAGAAAATCCTTCGATCGTGCCGGTTTCCTTGTAGGTGATGTTGGCGGGATCGGAAAGATCAAAGAAGAATACGGGGTCGGTCATCGCAATGGCGGTGCAAACGTAAGCGGCGTTGCCGTCAAAGCGAACCGACTGCACCGTCTCGCCCTCGGGAGCAAACTCCTCGACCGAGGCTATGATTTCCATGGAATCAAGGTCAACGACGTGCAGACTTGCGTTTCTGTTTTGTACGAACATTGAGATGACCTCGCGATTATCGTCAATGGGGTCACGCAGCTCTGTTGTGGCGCTTGAGGTCGTGGTGACCACGCGGAGCATATTTTCATATTGATCCATGCTGTACTGATCCAGCACAGACCCATCCACCATGACAGAGCCGTGATAATCAAAGCCGTCCGCGCCGTACTTCATGCAGGAAATTTCGCTGACAACACGGTAATCCTGCTTGTTATCCTTGACCTCGCCGTAGGCGTTCTGCGTTCTGGTGGCGTAAATGGCGTCACGGGAAACGTAAACGTCCTGGGAGTAGGAAAGGAATGCCGCGCTGTCGATGACATTTTGACCCGTTGCGTCCATCATGAGCATGACGGTGTAGCTTGCGGTGCTCAGCTCTTCGGGGGAGATGATGTGATCGGCTGCCACGCTTTGCATCTCACCGTTCATCTCCACCTGGGGCACAAAGGTGCTCTCGTCCGCATAGTCGGGCTTGTTGCAGTACAGGGTGGTCATGAGCAAAAGTCCGTGCTCTGTCAGACGCGAGGAGAGATAGCTGCCCGAGACGTCGATATTGGAAATCTCGGTGACGTTCGCAGGATCGCTGACGTCCAGCGTGATGACCTTGACGTAGGGGATGCGGGCGTTGCCCGTTTTGTTGGTATAAGAGGAAATGACGGTCAGCGTGGTGCAATCGGCAGAGAGGAAGAATTCCTGTGCCGAAAAGCCCTCCACACCGTATTGGGCGATGCTGTAGCTGCCCAGCAGCTTGCTTTGCTCGCCCGCAATGCTGTAAATGAGCAGCGTGTTGTCGGTCAGATAGTAGATGTGCTTGTCGCTGCGCTTGATCAGATCGGCTTCAATCACGCCCGCGACCTGGTTGTCGGTGACTTCATAATAGTTGATGCTCTCATTCATGGCACCGTCTATGCCCTCCGCCTTGCCCGGGAGTAGGTCCTCAACCTGCTCCCAGGCAAGAGAGGGAAGATGGATCAGAAAATCGAAGGTGTTCTTGAACACGGGGGGCTCAAAGTGGTAGGTGTTGAATTTCTGAATAATACTGTAATACGGGCTGCTTGCATATGCTGCAACGCTGGGGGGGTCTGTGTTATAGGGAATAAAGAGTGCAAACGTGCCGCAGAGCAGCACAAAGACAAGGCTGGCGGCGAGAATGCTGATCAGGCGGATGCTCTTGCCCGAACGCTTTCGGGCAGCACCCGTGGGCGCAGCCTCGGCAACGTACTTGTCGTCCACGCCGTTCAAGGATTGTAACCATTGCTTCTTTTTCATATATGGATCTCCTCTTTCTCCAGGTATTCTTTGAAGGACCTGCGCGTGCGGTGCAAAATCACCTTGACGTTGGCAGGGGAGAGGCCTGTTTCAGCCGCGATCTGCTCGACGGAGCAGACGTACCAATAGCGCTGCAGGAACACGATGCGCGTGCGCTCGGGCAGCGTGGAAAGAAAGCCGTTGATGGCCTGGTGCAAGGCGGTCTGATCGGCAAGTGAGGGCTCACCGTTCGGCACGCATTGCCAGTATTCCTCGGCTACGTCGTCGATTTCTGCACCGCGCTTTTTGGCGCGGTCGTGTGCGTAGCGGTCAAGGGCTAAGTTACGCGTGATCTTACCGAGAAACGCCTGCAGAAGAGTCGGGCGTTCGGGCGGCATGGCGTTCCATGCGCGCACCCAGGTATCGTTGACGCATTCCTCGTTATCCTCGTGATTATGCAGGATATTGTCAGCGATACGGTAGCAATATTTTCCGTATGCTTGCTGCGAGTGTTCAATCGCTGCTTCAGAGCGCTCCCAGTACAGGGCAACGATTGTTTTGTCGTCCACGCGTAGCACCTCCTTGTGACTGTGTGTTTTGTCCTTCACCCATAAAGACGGAAATTGGCGGGGGATGGTTACATGAAAAAGAAAATTTTTCAAAAAAAGTCGCCCGCACGGACGACCTTATTTACTTAGAAAGTTTTCGCCACCTTCACCCCAACGGTCCACCCCCACAGGATGAAAGTTTCGCTCGAGCCTT
>CAZCRV010000070.1:0-9813 GCA_964501175.1 uncultured Clostridium sp. | reverse complement strand
AACGGCACAAATCCCGGTGACCGCATTCGCGAGCCCGAGATCTCAATGTATGCGTCGGGTGTTTCCAAGATCCCCGAGGTCAGAGCATTCCTGCTTGAAACGCAGAAGGAGATCGCACGCAAGAACAGCGTGATCATGGACGGCCGCGACATCGGAACGGTCATTCTGCCCGATGCAGACCTTAAGCTTTTCATGACCGCCTCTCCCGAGACCCGCGCAAAGCGCCGCTATCTGGAGCTCAAAGAAAAGGGTCAGGACGTGACCTTGGAGCAGGTCATGGAGGAAATGGTTGCTCGTGACGCGCAGGACGCAGGACGCGAGATCGCGCCCGCCATTCCCGCGGACGACGCCATTATGTATGACAACTCGGGGCTGACCTTTGAAGAGAGCCTTGAGAGCCTGCTTGCCTTTATCAAGGATAAGCTGGGCGATAAGCTGAACGATCTGTAAGATGAAGAGCGGATTTTATCGCGTATTCCACGGCGTGCTACGCAAGCCCTTTCTGTGGCTGTTCCGCGTGCACGTGCACGGCGCAGAGAATGAGCCCGCCCCCAAGGATGGCCCGTATATCATCTGCGGCAACCATACCGTATTTGCAGATCCCATCTTTCTGTGTGTCGCAACGCATAAGCAGCAGCCGCATTTCATGGCCAAAAAGGAGCTTTTCAAGATCCCGCTGCTGAACGTGCTGATCAAGGGTCTTGGCGCGTTTCCGGTTGACCGCAGGGGCGGTGACGTGTCTGCCATCAAGCGCAGTATTGCCATGCTGAATGAGGGCAAATGCGTGGGCATTTTCCCGCAGGGTCACCGTAACGTAGGCGTCAATCCCAGAGAAACCGAGATCCATCACGGCATCGGCATGATCGCAAGCCGCACGCACGCCACCATTCTGCCGTGCTATCTTTGCATGAAGGACTATAAATATAAGCTTGGCCGCAGACTGGATATCGTGATCGGAGCCCCTATGTCTTATGAGGAATACTCGGCAGGCCTTTCGGGCACGGCGGAGTATACCGCCATTACAGAAAAGGTATTTGATCGCATCTGCACGCTGGGAGAGCAGTTTATGGGCAAGGAGCAGGGCGAATGAAAAGAGAAGTGATTGTTGCCAAGCACGCGGGCTTTTGCTTTGGCGTGGGCAGGGCAGCAGAGGCGGTGGAAAAGGAGATTGCCAAGCATGCTCCCGGCACGCGTATCTTCACGCTCGGAAAGCTGATCCATAACGATACCTACGTAGCGCGTCTGCAGGCGCAGGGCGTTGGCATTGCAAGCGAAAAGGATTTGGATCGACTGTGCGATGAGGCTTGCGAGAGCGCGCCCGTCAAGGTGTTCGTGCGCGCGCACGGTATGACCGGGCAAACAGAGGAGAAGTTGATTGCTTGCAGCGCAAAGAATCCGCATTTTTCCTTTATGGACTGCACCTGTGTGTTCGTCAAGAAGATTCACAAAATCGTGGCGGAGCACAATGGACCCGACAACGTTTTGTTCGTGCTTGGAGCTTCCGAGCATCCCGAGGTCGTGGGCTTTTTGTCCCGTTTTGACGGTGAAAAAATCGTTTTTTCGGACGCCACGGAGCTCGAGCGCATTTTGACTCCCGAAAAGTGGGAAAGGGTATGCGCAAAAGTACCAATTGTTGTTGCCCAAACAACGCAAAAATTGGGCGAATGGTTAAAAACGAAAGAATTTATCAAAAAACTATATACAAATCCGATAATTTTTGATACAATATGTAGTATCACGGAAATTCGCCAGAAAGAGGTTGCAAGCCTTGCCGGTGCGTGTGATTGCATGATTGTCATAGGAAGTCGGAGCAGTTCAAATTCGACAAAACTGTACCATATCAGCAAGAGTGCGTGCAAGGATACCTACCTGGTTGAAAGCGCTTCACAACTTTCTGCGTATGGACCGTTTACTCACCAAAGGGTGGGGATCGCGGCAGGTGCCTCAACACCACGCGATATAATTGAGGAGGTAGAAAAAACCATGAGCGAAGTTATTGAAAACTTTGAAGAGCTGTTGGAATCATCACTCAAAACTTTAAATACAGGAGATGTCGTTACCGGAACCGTTGAATACGTTACCGATGCAGAGATCCAGCTGGACCTCGGCGCAGGCGTTACGGGTTACATCAAGGCCGAGCAAGTTGATGATTCTCCCGAAAAGTTGACTGACAGATTCCACAAGGGTGACAAGGTAGATGCCTTTGTCATTCGCGTCAGTGACATCGAGGGAGTTGCTGAACTTTCCAAGAAGCGCGTTGATTCTGACAAGAACTGGTACAGAATCGTCGCAGCTAAGGACTCCGAGGAAGTGCTGGAGGGCACTGTTGTCGAAGTCGTTAAGGGTGGCGTCATCGTTTCCGTTGACAGCAACCGCGTGTTCGTACACGCATCTCAGACCGGCGTTCCCAAGGACGGCGACCTGAACACCATTCTGAATACCACTGTTAAGCTGAGAATCATCGAGATCCGTGACGGCAAGAGAGCTAAGGGCTCCATTCGTCTTGTACAGAGAGACGAGCGCAAGGCTGCTCAGGAAGCTTTCTGGAACGAGATCGAGGAAGGCAAGACCTATACCGGCGTTGTTAAGAGCATGACCTCTTACGGTGCATTTATCGACCTGGGCGGCGTTGACGGCATGGTTCACGCATCCGAGCTGTCCTGGAAGAGAATCAAGTCTCCCGCTGACGTTGTAGCAATCGGCGACGTGCTGACTGTTTTCGTCAAGAGCTTTGATAAGGAAAAGAAGAGAATTGCTCTGGGCTACAAGACCGCAGAGACCAATCCTTGGTACGTATTCACCCACACCTATGCTGAGGGTGATGTAGCAAGCGTTAAGATCGTCAGCATGATGCCCTTCGGTGCATTTGCAGAGATCGTTGACGGTGTAGACGGTCTGATCCACATTTCCCAGATCGCTATGACCAAGATCGCAAAGCCCGCAGACGTGCTTGAGATCGGCCAGATCGTTGACGCTAAGATCGTTGCTATCGACAACGAGAAGCAGAAGGTCAACCTGTCCATCCGCGCTCTTCTGGAAGAGGCTAAGGCTGAGCTTGAGGCTGCTCCCGCTGAGGAAGCTGCTGACGCTGAGGAAGCTGCTGACGCTGAGTAATCTTACATAAGCAAATCACACCCGCGTGTCGTAAGACGCGCGGGTGTTTTTGTGTGAATGTTTCAAAGATAGTGAAAGGGTGTAATGTGTCAAGGCGTAAATTTCGTAAATTTCTTGTAAATTTCTGTAAATTTCTTTTGCAAGGATATTTGCCCAAACCCCTTGTGAATTTATTCAAAATATGTTATAATCAAAAAAAGTATGCTTTTTTTGTAAGGAGTGTCATGATGGCTTATACCGAAGACGAAAAGTTACAGATTTACACCGAAGCAACCGAGCCCGCGCCCTGTGCGGTGCATGAATATTACCGTTCGCTCTCGCTGCTGCAAAAGATTCACGGCTATCGCGACGCGGACGCGCTTTACGAGCAGTACGCAAAGGAAATTGACCGCCTTGAAAAGCAGGCGGCAACGGGGGCAAGCCACGAAAACGACGAGGTTAAGGCTTACCGCACAAAGCAACAGAAAAAGCGCAATCTGATCACGGTCTTGCTGTGCTCCTTGTTCGGCCTTTCGCTTCTGACCTTTATTCTGGTGCTGATTCTGACGCCCAAGGGCTATATCCTTTGGCCTTGCCTGACGCTTTGCTTGTTGGTTGGCGTGATCGTATATACCCAGGTTATCGGCCCTGCCATCCGCAGAGCAAAGGAAAAAAAGCAGCAGAAAAAGGAAAATCAAAAATAATTTTCCAAAACACGGAACTTTTTCGGAGATTTCGCGTCTATATAGATAAGGACGTGTATTTCCTATCATACAAGATATGGAGGGGTCAACATGCCCGAGCTATTATCCCCTGCGGGGAACTTTGAAAAACTCAAGGCGGCGCTGCTTTACGGTGCGGATGCCGTGTATTGCGCAGGACAGATGTTTGGTATGCGTTCTGCGGCAGATAATTTTACCAATGATGAGCTGAAAGAGGCGGTGGAATATACCCACGCGCGCGGCAAAAAGCTGTATCTGACGGTCAACACCATGCCGCGCACCGCGGAATACCCGCTCTTGCGCAAATTTTTACACCAAATCAAGGACTTTGGCATTGACGCCATGATCGTTGCCGACATGGGCGTTTTGGCCACAGTCAAAGAAATTTTGCCCGATATGGAGATCCATATCTCCACGCAGGCAAGCATTGTCAGCCCCGCAGCGGCATGCGCGTGGGCGGCACTTGGTGCAAAGAGACTGGTGCTGGCGCGTGAGCTCAGCTTTTCCGAGATCGCTGCCATCCGCGCGGTGTTGCCCGCGGACGTGGAGCTGGAGGCATTTGTGCACGGCTCGATGTGCGTCTCCTACAGCGGCAGATGCCTGCTTGCAAACGCGCTCAACGGCCGTGACGGAAATCGCGGCACCTGCTCGCAGCCCTGCAGATGGAATTACGTGCTGCTCGAGGAAAAGAGACCCGACATGCCCCTCCCGATCGAGCAAAACGAGCATGGCACGTTCATCATGTCCTCCAAGGATATGTGCACCATCGATTGCATCCCGCTGCTGATGCGGAGCGGCATTGATTCCTTCAAAATTGAAGGCAGAATGAAGAGCGCGTACTACACAGCCGTGGTCACCAACGCGTACCGCATGGCCATGGATGCCTATACAGCAGACCCCGAGCACTACGAGTTCAATCCCGAGTGGCTGTCCGAATTGGAAAGCGTTTCTCACCGCACCTACGGCACGGGATTTTACTTAGACGATCCCATGAATAACCCCCAGCTGCTTGGGGAATGCGGATATATGCGTGAAAAGGCATATTTCGCAACGGCCGTGGAATATAATCAAGAGGAAGCAGATGCGCTGGCGGCGGCAGGCGTGCCCGAGCAAACAGAGCAGGGCAGGCTTTACCGTTTCGTGCAGAGAAACAAGGTCAGCGTGGGCGAGGGGGCTGAGGTCATCTCTCCCGGCAAGATCGGTCGCGGCTTTGACGTTTGCGAGCTTTACGCAGCGGACGGCTCGACCATCCCCTCGGCACCGCATCCTTCCATGATTTTCTGGTGCCGCGTACCCTTTGAAATACGCGAGGGCGATATCATGCGCGCAGGCAGCCCTAAGGGCTTTGATAAGCGCAGACCCGATTCGCTCTGATAGGAGATAAATGGGGATATACCTGCTCAAATCGCTGCTTTACGGCATTTTGGAGGGCGTGACCGAATGGCTGCCCGTCAGCTCCACGGGGCATTTGATCTTACTTGAGGATCTGCTTGCTTTAGAGGTGGGGGCCGACGTGCACCCGCAGTTTGCCGCGGAATTTTCGGAATTCTTTTTGGTCGCCATTCAGCTTGGCGCGATTTTGGCAGTTGTCACCACGTATGCAAAGCGGTTGTTTCCCGTAGGGGAGAGCCGCGAGAAAAAGAAACAAGCGATCAGCCTTTGGTCGCGCGCCTTGGTGGGATGCATTCCCGCGGGGCTTGCGGGCGTTGTGCTGGACGAAATATTGGAAATGGTCACCGGTAAGGATATGGACGGCCTTTTGTATACCCCCGTGGTGGTGGCGTTGATGCTGATCCTTTACGGCGTGCTGTTTATTGTTGTAGAGAAGGTGCAAAAGGGAAAGACGCCGCGCGTGACCGACCCTTTGCAGATGTCGTATGCCACCGCGCTTGGCGTGGGCGCGTTTCAGATGCTCTCGCTGATCCCCGGTACGTCGCGCTCGGGCTCTACCATCCTTGGCGGTATGCTGCTGGGGCTTTCCCGCACGGCTGCGGCAGAGTTTTCCTTTTTCATGGCCGTGCCGGTCATGCTTGGCGCGTCGGGGCTCAAGGCGCTGGGCTTTGCCAAGTTTCTGTTGCAAAACGATCTGCGCATGCCCTACGAGGCAGCGCTTACTTTGCTGGTCGCGGGCGCGACCGCGTACGTGACCTCGCGCCTGGCCATAAGGTTTTTGATGGATTTCTCCGCCCGCCACGGCTTTGCGCCGTTTGGCGTTTACCGCATACTGCTTGGCGCGGCAGTGCTTTTGATGAGTTTACTTTAAGAGGTATTTATGAAGGAAAGGCTTGTGATCCCGTATCCCATCATCGTGGAAGGGAAATATGATAAGATCAAGCTGTCCTCGATCGTCGAGGGGCAGATTATTTCCACGGGTGGATTCGGCGTGTTCAAAAATACAGAGCTTGCAAGCCTTTTGCAAAAGCTTTCCGAGCGCAGCATGATCATCGTGCTGACCGACAGCGACGGCGGCGGCAAGGTCATCCGCTCACATATCTCGGGCCTGATCCCCAAGGACAGGCTGATCCAGCTGTACATCCCGCAGATCAAGGGCAAGGAACGCCGCAAGCAAGCACCCGGAGCGCAAGGGCTGCTTGGCGTGGAGGGCATGGACGCAGAGCTGCTTTACGATCTGCTTGCCCCTTATGCAAAGGGAGACGCGGCACAGCGTTACCGCGAAAATCCGCTCTCCAAGACCGATTTCTTCTTAGACGGCCTTTCGGGCGGCGCGGACAGCAAAGCCCGCCGTGCGGAAATTGCCAAGGCCTGCGGCCTGCCCGCGGACATGACCGCTAACGCGCTGCTGGACGCCTTGCGATTGCTCTTGACCTACGACGAGTATCTTGCCTTAGTGGGAAGAGAATGGAGAATATGACATGTTAAACAATCTGACGGATATCCTGGTCTGCCCCGTATGCAAAAACGACGTGCAGATCGAGGGAAAAACGCTTTGCTGCGCAGGCGGCAAGCATACATTTGACGTAGCAAAGGAAGGGTACGTCAACCTTGCCACGGGGCATATGCCCGGGGGCGATTCCAAGGAGGCCGTTGCCGCAAGGACAAGCTTTCTGACCAAGGGGTATTACGCACCCGCTGCCCGGGCGCTGGAGCAAGCGGTGAATGACTATTTGCTGAACGGCTCTGCGCTGATAGATGCAGGCTGCGGGCAGGGGTGGTATTCCAACCGTCTTGCACAAGAAGGATATCGCATGCTGGGCTTTGACCTTTCCAAATTCGGCTGTGCGCGTGCCGCCAAGGATGCAAGCCTGCAAGGGCTTGACAACGCGGCCTATGCCGTGGCCTCGGTGTACACCATGCCGGTATCCGATGCAAGCGCGGACGGAGTGCTCAACATTTTCGCACCTTGTGCCGAGCAGGAATATGCCCGCGTGCTGCGCGACGGCGGATACTTGTTCCTTTTGGGAGCAGGCAAGGAGCACTTAATGGGACTCAAGCGCGCCATGTACGAAACTACCTACGAAAACGCCGAGCGTGCCGACCTGCCTACCACGCTTTCGCTTGTGGAAACCAGACGCGCGACCTTTGAGATCACGGTCGAGGGGCAGAACGACATTCAGGCGCTGTTTTCCATGACGCCCTACTATTGGCGCACAAGCGAAGCGGACAAGGCGAAGCTGCTCTCGCTTGACACTTTGACCACAGAGGTGGACATGCTGCTTTACATATACAGAAAATAATTTGATAGGAAGATAAACAACATGAAATTCTCACTTTGCATTCCCATGTATAACGAGTCGAGCATTATCGAGGACACCGCGCGTCAGCTGTCTGGCTATATGCAGGCGAATTTTGACGATTACGAGATCATTTTCTCCAACGACGGCTCCAAGGACGGCTGCGACAAGCTGGTCGAGCAGATGCATCTGCCTTGCGTGCGCGTCGTAGGCTACGAGCAAAACCGTGGCAAGGGCTACGCCGTGCGTACCGCAATGCTTGCCGCCAAGGGCGATTATGTCATGTTCACCGACGCCGACCTGGCTTACGGCACCGACGTCATTGGCCGCGTGCGCGACGCATTTTTGGAACATCCCGAGGCGGATATGGTCATCGGATCGCGTAACCTCTCCAAGGACGGCTACGAGGGTTATACCCCCATCCGTAAGCTGGCCAGCAAGACCTATATCAAGGTGCTTTGCATCGCGGGCGGGTTCAAGCTGTCCGATTCCCAGTGCGGCTGCAAGGCGTTTACCGGGGATGCGGTCAAAAAGATCTTCACGAGGTGCGAGGTGGATCGCTTCGCCTTTGACTTTGAGGCCATTTTGTGGGCGGTCAAGTACGGCATGACCATTCACGAGATCCCCGTCAAGATCATAAACCACCGCGAGTCTTCGGTCAACCTGGTGCGTGACACGCTCAAGATGCTGCGAGACCTCGTAAAAATGAAGAGAAGGATCAAAAAGGCAAAAATCTGAATATTGTAATCAATGAAGGGAGGCAATCGCCATGAAAAAAACGATCACTATGTTACTACTGACTGTTTTGTGTATGACTGTTCTGACCTCCTGCGACGTGGGCAACGGCCTTGTGGCCGAGCTGATAGGAGATCTGAAGGAGATGGGAAATCAGGTCATCGTCGAGCCCTCTGTGGGCCTTGAGGAATCCGATATTGTTGCAATCAATCCAATCGAGCCGTGGGGAACGGTTGAGGTGGAAACCACCCCGCCCGTTGAATATCCCGTTATCGAGCCCGCGCCCGATACGCAAGAGCCGCAGACCACCGGTGGCTACGACTCGGGCGACGTTGAGGTGCCCGATCTGGTCGGCTACGGATACCTGTACGTAGAGGGTGTGCGCATACCCGACGGCTCGTGCGAGCCCGAAACCGAGATACTGCTTGACAAAGAGCAGCTGGAGGATTGGGATGGTTTTGTCCACATCGACGAATCTTATGAGTGCATTCGTATCGTGGGATACGCGGGCTACAACGAATCGAATGACATGGATTTTTATTACTGGTTGAATATCTCGACCAAAAAGCATTCCGAGTACGTCACCACCTTCACGCCCGACGCCGCGACGCTTGAAAAAATTGCGGAAATGGGCGCGGAGTATCCCGTCGGATTTATCGTGACCGTTCCGACCGAGATGCTGGAGCCGGGGCTCAACGGCGTGACGCTGCTTGCCGATCCGATCGGCGCGCTGATCGACGGCTGGGTGTTCTTTGATATTTTCAAGATTGAAATGTTTACCACCGTGCCCGAGACCGAAGAGGCACCGGTAGAATAAGGAAAGGAGAAACCAAACATGAAAAAAAGACTTTTTGCATTTGCGTTGGCAGCACTTTTGCTGTGCACAATGTTGGCCTCTTGTGACGTGGGCAATGGCCTTGTAGGCGAGCTGCTTGCGGATTACGAGGGAGACTTTGACCTGGGTGCGCTGCTTGACCGATTTGTCGGCAACGATGCCACGGTTGGTGTGCCCGAAGAGGACGTGCTCGAAGGATATCCCGAGGTGGAAACCGAGATTGACGTAGATTGGGCAGAGGATTTGACCGAGGTTTGGACAAACGGCCATTGGGAAGAGGAAACAGTGGCTTATGAGACCTGGGTAGAGGAGACCTGGCCTGTGGATATTGAAGTCGATACCACCGAGATCGCTTGGGAAACCGAGGTTCCCGTTGATCCCATGCCGTCTTCCTTACAGGACGTACTGGTCATGGACGGTGACCTTGGCGATTGGTACGCCAACAACTGGATGCCCTATTGGGGTGCGCACTTTGGTGCGGACGCTTTAGACGCCTGGGTTGGCGAGGTTGGTGCGGACGACGGCTTCGGCATGATGGTGACCTGCGACCTGGAATACGTATATATGGCGTTTGACGTCAACGATACCACGATCAGAGCTTGCGAGAGTGGTACGTATCAGGGCGATGCTTTCCAGATTCAGCTGGATCTTGGCGGCCTTTGCGGCCAGAGCGGCACGTTTGAGCGCGGCGTATTCTATTCGTTCGGTCTGCAGGAGGATGGCTCTGCGCACGTGA
>CAZCRV010000069.1:0-9829 GCA_964501175.1 uncultured Clostridium sp. | reverse complement strand
GGACGCGTAAATAAGCCTCCCCGCTGCGGGAGGTGGCGCGAAGCGACGGTGGGGGTTCCCACATAACCGCTCTTTCACGTCATATAGTAACAAAAAACAGCAGGAATCTGTTTACATACGAACAAATTCCTGCTACTTTCCCGCTAATTTTACATGTCAATATGACATAAATAGTCTATTTTTCTTAACAGAGAATTATTACTCATTCTCTTGTAAACACATACCAATACGCTCTGCCGTTACCAAAGCAATAATCACCTGTTTTCCATTCCTTGAAAAGATATTCTTTACCGTTGATTATTTGAATTTCATACGCAGATGCTGTCTTTTCTCGCTTATTCAACACAAATCCCTTTGTCCATGTTGAAGTAACGCTGTTTACAAAATTCTTGGTAGTCGAAACGTATACGCCGTTCGGCTTAAATTCGGCTTTCAAAACGAACAGATTATTTTTGTCCCAATTTTGCTTATCGGGATCAAAATCTTCTTTGTTTATCACGAAATCACGTACTACCCATTCTCCTGCCACTGCCTCATCGTTCACAAACGGATAGTCAATATAATCGCATCTTCTGAATTCTTCCTGTGAAGTATAGTGCGTATCCTCTACCTGCTCATATACCCAAATCTCGGGTTTATCGAACGTTCCTACTGCACCACCGTCACAGTAATCATACATTTCAAGAAACAACAGCTTTCTCTGTCCGTCGTTCTCTATTGTATACTTATTCAAAAATGTTGATCCATGTTCTGAACCGTACGTAAACAAATAGCCTTTGGTCCAACCGGCAACCGCCCAATAACTACGACCGCCATCTATGAAACAAATCTCATCCAACCAAGCCAGATGGCTGCATTTTGGCTTACCATAAACAAAATGCTCACGGGTAGGCAAAATATCAAGCATCCTCCATTTTCCGCAAACGTCCGGATCATCCACAAACGGCATATCTACCTTTTCAGACTGATATATTGTCTCTTTTGTTTTTTCAATCACAGGAACCTTCAATTCCACCGTTCCATCGTTATGGTAAAATTCATAATATGCACCTATGACCTTGTAATCGGAATCATCAAGATGCTTGATCATAGCCTTGTAAGCATCATCAAGCTCGTCTGTCTTACAAACCAAAGATGCAACGTGAGCATCGAGCGAAATTGTCCTTTCGGCATAACCTGTATTCGAGGGAAGCTTACCGACAATCTCAATACAGGCTGCAAGATCAAAGTTCTCTTCCTTATACTCTGTCTCGTAATTGATGATCACTTTTCTTTTACCAAGAATTGCCCGAGGCAGCTCACGCTTGATTCTTTCAATATCATCAAGCGCATCGGATTTGGATAAATACTCTTTTCTAATGAAAGCAACACGCAATTTGTCTGTTGCGCGGATAATAACGTTGAACATTTTCGACTCTCCCCTTGTCAGATTGCTTTTAATGGATTCAATTCTTCTTAACTGTGTCTGTGTGGTTTCAATCAGTGCCTGCAATTCTTCAAGCTTGGTATTTAATGCTTGGGCAATTTTCTCGTCATCATCAGCAGTAAGCTGTTCTCTTATTTCCTCAAGAGAAAAGCCCAGCTCTTTCAGCGCAATAATGCGGTAACAATCTTCGAGCTTAGATGCAGAATAATACCGATATTTGGTATATTTGTCGATCTCATCAGGAATCAACAGCCCTTCCGCTTCATAATATCGCAAGGTCTTAACCGAGATATTGCACAGCTTGGATAATTCACCAATTTTATACATGAATATGTCCTTTCATTGGGATTTTGAATAGCAGAAACGGCGCCATTTCTGCCTTACAAGTCAAGTATATCATTACAGTTAAGGGGAGAGTCAATAGGTTTTAGAAATATTTTGTGCGCTAGTAGGATGTAATTCTCACACCACCGCCAAAAAGTACTGTGCAACGGTCTGCGGTGTTTGCTTCATGCCGTGGCTTACCCACCAACGGACGGTTTCGACAAACGTGGCGGTCACGTGGTTGACCCAAAAGTCGTCGGGCAATTGCTCGGGCTTTGCAAGCCCAAGCTGCGCCTGTTCCCTTTGAACAAGCTCGCGCAAGCCATCCTTGAAATAGCGCAAAAACAGCTCGTTGTTGGGGCAAGACAGCAGCTGCAGGATGTGATTGTCGTTCTGTTGCAAATGCTGCAAGAGGTGCAAAAACACCGAATCGGGCGCCTGGCAATCAAAAATATGCGAGTGCGCGCGCTCGTCGCCCAGGGCAGACTCAAACACATGATCAAACAACTCTGCGCAAAGCGCGCGTAACAGCTCGTCCTTGGTTTCGAAATGCGCGTAAAAGGTGGCTCTGCCCACGTCTGCCCCGTCAATGATCTCGCCCACCGTGATATGGTCAAAGCTTTTTTTGGCAAGCAACGCAATAAACGCGCCGAAAATCGCTTCTCTGGTTTTTCTCTGTCTTCTGTCCATGATAATCTCCATACATTTTTGTTGTTTTGTTCGGTATCGAACGAACGGGGGCAATCATATGTTGCATTCTCTGCTCAATGACCATATAATATTATCGAACGATATGTTCGGTATTGAATATATTATATGCTATAAATTAAAAATTGTCAACGGAGGACATATGAAAAGCGATAAAAAAATTCTTTTGGCCTTTGTGCTCAATTTAGGGTTTTCCATTTTCGAATTCTTCGGCGGCATGCTTACGGGCAGCGTGGCCATCTCGTCCGACGCGGTGCACGACCTGGGCGACGCGCTCAGCATCGGGCTTGCCTATTTCCTGGAAAGAAAAAGCAAGAAAAAGCCGGACGAGACCTATACCTACGGGTACGTCGGCTACTCGGTTTTGGGTGGACTTATCACCTCGTGCGTGCTGTTCGTCGGCTCGCTTGTGGTCATTGCA
Organism: uncultured Clostridium sp.; assembly: GCA_964501175.1. Taxonomy (GTDB): domain Bacteria; phylum Bacillota; class Clostridia; order Oscillospirales; family CAG-272; genus SVQP01. The sequence goes on along the minus strand of CAZCRV010000069.1, from coordinate 6,950 downwards.
AGCTCGGTGCACAGGCTGTTTTATCCCACCGAGATCCATTACGACGGCATGATCGTGTTCGCGATCATTGGCGTCCTGATCAATTTTCTCGCGGCACTTCTGACACACCACGGAGACTCTCTCAATCAAAAGGCGGTCAATCTGCATATGCTGGAGGACGTGCTTGGCTGGATCGTGGTGCTGATCGGTGCTGTGGTCATGCGCTTTACAAATTTCTATTGGCTGGATCCCCTGCTCTCGATCGGCGTGGCGGTTTTTATTCTGATTCAGGCCTGCAAGGGCTTGAATGAGATCCTTGCCCTGCTTTTGCACAAGGTGCCCAAGGGTGTTTCGGTGGGGAAAATTGCCGAGCACGTCAGAGAGGTGCCCGGTGTGCTTGGTGTACATCACGTGCATGTGCACTCTTTGGACGGCGTGACCTGCACGGCATCCATGCACGTTGTCACAGATCAAGACCCGGCAACGATCAAAAGCCTGGTTCGCGGGGAGCTTTGCGAGCACGGGATCGCACATGCCACGTTGGAGCTGGAAAGATCGGACGAGGTCTGCTGCAGGCAGGAATGCGGAATTCATGAGAGCGTCAAGCGGGAGCATGGGCATGGGCATCATCACCATCATTAAAGTGCCTTTTTTGCACACGAAAAAAGCAGACGACCAATGGTTGCCCCTACAACGTCGGTTCAGGATTTTGCTTTTCAAAATCCCAAGGGACCGTAGGGGCGACCATTGGTCGTCTGTCGTGCGGCAATTATTCAATTATCTTCCCCGCCTGCATCTCTTCCCACACCTCGCGCAAGCCGCGCACGCAGGCGCCGTCCTTGCCCGTGGTGGTATCCGCATGCCACAGTGCGCTGACAATGGCCTCCTCCACGGCCTCGGCCGTCATGTCAAAGATGGGGTCGATGAAATTGTCGTGCAGCGCGCCAAAATGCTGCACGGGCCGATCGGTTGCGTGCGGCACGCGATTTGCGGTGGTAAACGCAATGGCCACGTCGCCGCTGCCATTGCCCATATAAGAGCCCGTGCGCGAAAGTCCCACGCCAGCGCGCTTGGCCACGCGTCGCAGCTGACGCTCCGAGAGCGGTGCATCGGTGGCAACGATCATGATAATCGAGCCCTTGTCGGACGCATTGTCGCGCTCCGCGATTTCTCTGCCCACCTGTCTGCCATCGATCATCAGTCGTCCCCTGCCGCCAAAGTTGGCAAGCACCAACGAGCCAACCGTATAATTTTGCCCTGCAATGCTAACAATTCTCGATGCCGAGCCGATGCCTCCCTTAAAACCAAGGCAGCACATACCCGTGCCCGCGCCGACCGCCCCCTCCTCGAAGGTGTCCGCGCATGCGTCAATGGCCGCTCGCACGTGCGCCTCGGTGACGTGCAAGCCGCGGATATCATTGAGCGTGCCGTCGTTGCACTCGGCCACAAGCGCATTGACCGTGCCCGCGCTGCCGCCGATGTCGGGATTTTGCTCCATCATATATTTCACCGTGGCTGTCATGGCCGTGCCAACACTCAGCGTATTGGTCAGCACGATCGGTGTTTCAATCGTGCCAAGCTCGTCTATTTGCACAAGCCCCGCCGTTTTGCCATAGCCGTTGAACACGAATGATGCCGCCATGACCTTGTCCGCAAACAAATTGCCGCCGTGGGGCTTTACACAGGTCACGCCCGTGCGGATATTATCGCCCACGTGCCTCGTCACGTGCCCGACCAGCACGCCGGGCACGTCGGTGATCAGATTTTTCTCGCCGCGCTGCCCGCGGCCAACCGTAAAGGGGGAATATCGAAGTCCCATATTTTCCTCCTATGGAGTTCTATACTTATATTATAACCGATACCATGCAGGAAATCAAGAGAAAGGCGCAAAAAGGGGCTACCTCAAAAATGAGATAGCCCCAAAGATTATACGTACAAATGCGCACCGATGGTCTTGCTGACCTTATTAGCAGGCTGCAGATAGTCCATTCGCAACGCCTGCTGCATGATATATCCGCGATGGAAATAACAGCATTCAACCGCTGTATTGATCTGATGGGTATCATTTGCGAACACCTCGGGCAGATCGGCCTTTACGATCTCGGCAACGTTGCGATACAGATTTTTAAGCTGAATACGCGCATTGTCGGCAAGCGCCTCAAGCGTTGCAAGCGTCTCGCGGTCCAGCGCCTTGACTCTGTTTTTGATCTGTTCCCAATCAAGCACCATGATCGTTGGCACGTATGCACCGTTCTCTTTGCGTAAATAGCCGTACTCTGCAAGCTGCTGTGCGATATTCTCCGAGTCCTCGGGAATCTCGCCCGTGACGTATCCGCGCAGCACGCTTGCCTGCTCCTCGCTCAGATAAGCGGGCGTTTGGTCGCAGATGCCGTCAAACTCATAACGGAACTGCTGAAAGCCGTACCCACTACCGTGATTGCCAACAAAACAGGGCTCGTCTGCTTCACCGCATAATTCATAGCCGGTCATATCCCAAAAGCCGCCCTCGGGACGCTCTGTGAAATTCGGATGCACGCGCGGTGCATGATACAGAAACGAATCGTACGCTAACATCAAAAGCGACCATTTTGCGCTTTCGTAGTCGGTATAATTGCCGTAATACGCATGCTCCTGCGCGGTCATGGCCTTGTTCAGGTACTCGGTAAAATCGATGAGTGCCTTGGTGATCTCGGGCGCGGCGTTCAGCTGTGCCGCGTGTACCTTGAGCCGCGCCGATGCGCTGATGATGGGAAACGCGGTCTGATATTTGCCGTCCTGCTTAATCAAAAAGGTCTCGCGGGTAAGGTATTCCAGCTCGTCCTCCATATAAGGCAGCGCCACGCCAAGCTCCAGGGCCAGCGCCTCTGCCGTGCTGGGGGTGCCGTATGCCTCCAATGCGATGTTCTGATACATTCTGTGCGCATACCAGTTGATACTATAGGGCTGATTGTTCGCTCCGGGCTTGGAAACGTTGAACGAATACGCGATCTTGTCAGGCCTGTAGCTTCTGACTCCAAATTCTCTTGCCATATCCATACCTTCCTTTAAAATTTTTCGGGCGCGCTGCAGCCGCTTTTTGACGGCCTCGCACGAAAGAGAAGTTGCAAGCGCAATGTCCTTGATGCTCTTATTTTGCATGTAGTAGGCCACGACGATATCGCGATACTCACTTTTGATAAACGCAAGCTCGCGGCGTAAAATTGCCAGCTGCTCGGCTTTGATCGTTTGTTCAAGCAAGCCTTCGCTCTCGTCCGCAATCTCGCAATCTAAAACGTCGGCACCGGTTACCGACTCCCGCTCTCTGCGTTTGGCGTCTACCCATGCAGCATAGCGGTTCTTGGCAATCTGCCAGACCCATGCGGAAAAATGCTCGGGAACCACGCCTGCGTGCAACGCCGACATCACCTGCAGTGCAATGTCCTGCGTCAGGTCCTGCGCACAGCTCTCATCCCCCGTCTTTCTAAGACAAAAATAAAACACCTTTTCCATGTAGTTCTCGCAAAAATTGGTCATCAATCGCTCATTCATGCTTTGCATTCTCTCGCCTCCCTTCACCCATATAGTGTGGATCTGCCCGATTTGGGGACAAATTTCATAAAAGATTTTTAAAAAGAAAGCCACGATCAAAATCGGGGCTTTCTTTTAATCAAATTCCTCTCTGTGCTCCATAAAGAAATCAAAGTATTTGCGCACGTTGGGCAGCTCGGTCCATTTGCTGACCGAGGCGGGATAGGCGTCCAGGTCGTAGATCTTCGCGCCCTGCATGGACAAAAAGACGGGCGAGTGCGTGGCGATGATGAACTGGCAATTTCCCGCTCGCGCGGTGGCCGCGATATAGGCCGCAAGCTCGATCTGATATTCGATCGAGAGGCTGTTTTCGGGCTCGTCCAGCAGATACACCGCATTCTCGTCGATGCGGTCCAGGAAGTACCGCATGGCCGTCTCGCCGTTGGAGCAAAGGTCGATGTCCTGCGCGACACGCTTTTTGATATACTGCGATTGCGTTTTTCGCGGAGAAATGATCTCGCGCACCTCGCGCCACCGCTCGTAATCGTCAAGCCCGCGCAGCCTGCCCACTTCGGAATCCCCTTGCATCACTTGGCTGTGCACCGAAACGTACTTGTCAAGCAGCTGATTGCGGCGGTCGTCGATCCCCTCGTTGATGGCTCTGGCGTTCAGCGAATAGTCAAACACGTCGTCGCTGGTCAGCACGAAGGACGCGCGCGGCCGCTTGGCGTATTCCAGGTAGCACATATCCGCAAAGGTATCAAAAAAGGGAGAATCATTGAATTCGGAATAGCGCGCAGCACCCATTTTGCGCGCAAGGAGATTGAGCAACGTGCTCTTTCCAGAGCCGTTTCCGCCATAGAACATGGTGATCGCGTCAAAGCTTACCTCATGCAAGCCCTTATCGGGAAAAATCTTGAAGGGATAGAAGGTATGAAAGCAGGTACGCTTTTCATGCTTGATAAAGTCAATCTCGGCAAGCTCGCTCGGCAGCATGAGCTTTCTTACGTAAATCATAACCTCACTCACCTTTCTTTGGTTCATTATAGCATGGATCGTATATTTTGTCAATCAACCGACGAGAGAAGGGGGAACAATTGCGGGTTGCGAGGAACGAGGAGGAGCAAGCCCCTCCCCTACCGCCCGATATATTGGTTGGGCGAATTTGCTTAGGTATATGCAACCAAACCCTATGCAAGGTAGGGGAGGGGCAATTTGCTTGCAAATAACTCCTCCTGCCGGAACTTTTTTACTACAAAAAAACAACAGGACAGCATTGTGTGATGCTGCCCTGTTTGCAGATTTTCCCGCTATTTCCGCAGCCCCATGGGGCTGCCCTTGTTTGTTCGCTATTTCCACAGCCCCATGGGGCCGTCCTTTTGCCATTACAATTTGATATGCTCCGCAAACATGTGACCCAATTTCACGGTACTGTCTGCATCGTAATGGTAGATATCCGGCTCGGGCTGCGGCTCGTTCAAGGTGGTCAGCCCCGCACCGATGGTATCCAGATAAAAGCTGTTAGGGGTCTTTGCGGCATACGCGCGCTTGACCTCGTTGAGCTCGCGGTAAAGCGTCCAGATCTCGGAAATGCCGCCGTCGATATACACGCAATCCTTAGAGAAATACTTGCCAAAGCCTGCGTGGATATCGTCAAGCAGCGCACAATATAACCGCTCGTACTGAGATACGTGCTCGGGCGTGTCCGCGTCTCCCTCGCCCTGCATCCAGCAGAACGCGATAATCTCGGGCTGGTATCCCTGCTCCTCCAGGGTTTTGAGGCTGTCGGGCAGAATCTTGAAAAGCTCGTTGTAGCACCAGCCAAAGTCGCGGTAGCGCTCAGCCACGGCCATATCGTCGTGCGACTGCGCGCAATACACCTCGCTGCCCGAGGGAGAGATCCAGTCGTGCCACAGGCAAGTGCCGCCGTACGCGCACTTGACAACGAAAATCAGCTCGCCCGGATAGCGCCCTGTCAGCACCTCGGCCATGCCGACCTCGGGACCGAACGTGTCCTTGGTCAGCTCTGTACAACCGAGGCCGGTCGTCACAAATCCGTCGCTTTTTTTATCATGCGAATAATAATTGATCTGAACGTCGGGATATCCCGCGCGGTACTCCTCCACCTTCTCGGGTGGAAAATGCACGGGCAGATATTGGCAATGCCCCACGCCAACCGCATTGGATTGACCTGTGAGCAGGATGATCTTTGCTTTTTTCATGTCATGCTCCCGGGTATCCAAATTACTTGGACGCGTAAACCTCGTTGATGGTATCAATGACCGCCTCAAGCTCCCAGGGCTTGATCATCTCGGGGAATTTGCCTTCCTTGACGCAATCGATAAAGTAGCGCAGCTCGTTGTAATAGCCGTCCGACTGAGGCACGTAGCAGCCCTCTTCGATGGCGCTGCCCGCGTTCATATCCTCAACCGTCCAGTCCTCCTTGTAGATCTTGAGTCCCGCGCCGTTGAATTCAAGAACTGCGTGCTCAAACTGCATGCGGAAGGTTGCTGCAAACTGAACGGGCGCGTGGAACCATGCTGCCTCGCAAGCAATGCGTGCGCCACCCATGTTATATACAGCGTGCATGTAGTCCATGCCGTGAAATACGTGCTCTACCTCGGGCTTGCCCAGGGTGTAGATCAAAAAGTCCAGGTCGTGAATGTGCAGATCGAACGGAACCATACCGCTGCGCTCGGGATCCTGCATCCAGTTGTCCCAGCTTGCTACGGGAATGCCGCCGATTCTGGTCATGGTACCGCTGACCAGCTTGCCGTATTTGCCGCTGTCAATGCAGTCCTTGAGATATACGTACTCGGGCCACCAGCGAAGCACCTGAGCGATCATAAAGCACTTGCCGTTCTGCTTTGCTGCTTCGTATGCGCGGGCTACCTGATCGCGGTGCAGCGAGATCGGCTTTTCGGATACTACGTGAATGCCCTTCTCCATGGCTTTGACGGCATAGTCTACGTGCATATAGGTGGGCAGCGTGATGTCCAGCACATCGATCTGTTCGTTTGCCAGCATCTCGTCAAAATCGGTATATTTTTTTGCGTTGATCATGCCGTCGTAACGATCCATCATCTCGGGGCGAATGTCGCAGATCGCAACCAGCTCCACGTCCTCCATGCGGCTCCATGCGGACACGTGCACACCGCTGATGCCGCCCATACCAACTTCAGCTACTCTGATTTTCATAATTGTACTTCCTTTCAGAAAATTCATTTACATACATAAAAAGTATATCACAAATCTCATGCAATGTCAATTATTTGGGCAAGTATTTACAGAATTTACGTTTACGTTTACGATTTACGAATATTGCATTCTGCATTGGCACAAATGCGCTTTGCGCCAATGCAGAATGCAGAATGCAGAATGCAGAATGCAGAATGCAAAATTGCGGTAGAAGGGGCTGAGTCACTAACTTAGCTCTGCGAAAAGAAAAAGCGGATACTTTTTAC